>CAUWJA010000179.1:0-3407 GCA_963558905.1 uncultured Eggerthellaceae bacterium | reverse complement strand
ATCACGCCGAACACGACCATGAGCACCACCGCAGCGATACCGATGCGGTCGGCCGCGGACATGGCCCCCATTACGAGGAAGAACGGGACGACGTAGCAGAGAAACCCCAGAACAACGCCCATGAGCTCCCTGGCAAGCTCCGCTGCATCGATGCGCTTGCGATGCATGCGCTGCAGGTACAGGCAGGGCGTGAAGACCATCATCGATACGCCGAACATGACGAAAGCGGCTCCCAGGGAAGCGCGGTTGTACAGACCGGCCATGCCGATGCTCGTACAGAATCGGCTGTAGACCATGAAGCCGAACGCGACGAAAAGGAAAACGCAGCCGACTATCAAAGCCACTGCCTGCATGCGACTTCCCGCAGCGACGACGCGCGCCATTCGCATCCCCTTCCCATATGTTCCGTCGAATGTGACGGCGAACAGAATACCACTGCGCACACGCTACTCGGGCGGATACATGCCCACGGGGTCAGCCGGAGTTCCCAGCGCTTCGAATACAGGCACCCGACCGTCCCACTCCAGAGAATAGGTGCCGTTGCCCATGGGGCTGTAGCCGTCGTCGGCCCCGTATCGCGCTACCTCGATGCCGAACCCGAAACCGTTCGGCACAAGATAGACCGTCCCGTTGCCGCTCAACAACACGTTCCGCTCAACCACCACAACGCGATCGCCTGCAGGGCTCGCAGGATCGGCCACATAGGAAACGTCGAGCAGGCACCGAAACCCGGATACGGCGAGCACGGCCGCAAGGGCACACGCCATGAGACCGTTCGCGACCCAACGGACCGCGCGCTTCCCCTTGCCGCCCGCCGCTTCGGAATCGACCCCGCGATGAGCCGCGGCACAGGCATCGGCGCAGGCGCGGGCATCGGCGCGGGAGCGAAGGCGGGCACGGGCGCACCTGCGGGCAACGGCGCCTGCAACGCGTAACGCAATGGCGGCGCATGCGAGCAAACCCGCAACCGCATATCCTGCCGGCGCAATGGCAATGGGACCTACGAGGAACACGGAATCCCCCAGTCCCTCGAACGGCGGCGTGCACAACACAAGCGAAAATGCCGCCATGACCCAACCCGCAATCGACAGGCCGCAGGCGCAGGTGCGGGCGCCCGAACCGGAGGCGCTCAATCGCCTTCCCCCTCATCGGATGCATACTCCAAGATATCACCCGGCTGGCAGTCGAGCACCCGGCAGATGGCATCCAGCGTCGTGAATCGCACCGCCTTCGCCTTACCCGTCTTCAAAATTGAAAGGTTCGTGGGGCTTATGTCCACCTGCTCCGCAAGCTCTCCGAGCTTCATCTTGCGCTTCGCGAGCATCACATCGAGATTCACCTTGATGGCCATGGCTACACCACCATCTTCAACTCATCATCCAGGGCGCAGGCCTCCCTGTTCAACCTGGAGAGCGCGAGGGCGATGACGGAAAGCGCCGCACTCAGCGCCACCAGCGACGACGCCGAAAGCACCGCGTACGGCGCAACTTCGAAGCAGGGAAACCACACGGCGCAATCTGCAGCCCACGCTACGGCGCTTGCGATGTAGATCAGCATGGCTTTGCGCAAAAGCAGCGTGGAAGCCTCATCGAAGATGCGCCGCTCCCCGATTCGCGTGAACAAGCGCCACGTCACCGCACCCGCGACCACAAGCAGGACAAGACCGACAGCCGAGGCGACCGATGAGCAGACCAAAGCGGCCTCGCTGACCGGAGCGCTGGTCAAAACCATCCGGAGGGGCTTCGTCGTGATGAGGTACAGCAGCGGACTTGCCATTGCCGTCAGGCATATCGCCGCCAGAACGCACACGGCGACAGCGCCCTTCAGCGTGCGCGACAGGCTTTTGAAATCCATGGAGCATCCTTCCCTTCATGTTCGCATTCCCATGTTCGCATTCGCGAGATATGTTCAGTAGTTCGCTGTTTTTCGATGATTATATATCGTTTTTCGTTATATTGCGTCATGACTTCACAGAATCAGCAGTTGGGCGGCAGCCGCGGGGGAGACCCGCAGAGCATGCAACGGGCCGCCGAAAGTCCGCGTGCGTTCAGCCGTTATAATCAGCAGGAGAGCACACGGGCAGAATTTGCAACGGAGGTGGCCGGCATGATCGGGAAAACCTATGGAACACCCTGTGGGACCATCCATTACTAGGTGAACGCGAGCAGCACGCCGGATAATCCGCCGTTGGTGTTCCTGCCCGGCCTGACCGCCGATCACCGGCTGTTCGAAAAGCAGATCGAGCACTTCGAAGGCTCATATCCCGTACTCGTCTGGGACGCTCCCGGCCATGCCGTCTCGTGGCCGTTCGAGCTGACATTCAGCCTGGCAGACAAGGCGCAATGGCTCCATGGGATCCTGAGCCGCGAAGGCTTCGACGCACCTGTCATCATCGGGCAGTCGATGGGCGGCTACGTGGGGCAGGCCTTCGCCCAGCTGTTCCCCAGTGGAATGTGCGGCTTCATCTCCATCGATTCGGCGCCCTTGCGCAGAGAGTACATGACGGCGTTGGAAATCTGGAGCCTCAAAAAGGTCGGGTCCATCTACCGCCGGTATCCGTGGAAATCGCTGCTGAAAGCCGGGGCGCAAGGCGTTGCCGCTTCCGGATACGGCCGCCGCCTGATGCTCGACATGATGATGGTCTACGACGGCGACCAGGAGCGCTACGCCCAGCTTGCAGGACACGGATACCGGATGCTCGCCGAAGCGGTGGAAGCGGATCTGCCTTATGAGCTCACATGCCCGGTGCTTCTGGTTTGCGGCGAAAGGGATCGCGCAGGCTCATGCATCCGATACAACCGAGAATGGCACAAGCGAACCGGATTCCCCATCGAATGGATTCCGGGTGCGGGTCACAACTCCAACACGGATGAGCCCGAAACCGTGAACCGCATCATCGCGGAATTCGTCAGCGGACTGTAAGGCAGCACGCCGATAGACCGCCTGCAAGGCCGGCCGGACCTGACGCGGATCCCAGGCGTCGTTGCGCACTCTGACGCGGATCGCCCGCGCATCCCAGCGCGGACTCCCGGGCACCGTTTCGCGAATTCCCGGGCGCCGTTTCGCGAATCCCCGAAGATTTCCCGGGCATCGCTTCACATCGTTCGCCAACCCTCGTGGACCGCCTGGGCATCACGTCGCATTCACCGCCGTTTTGTCCAGCCGTGGACAAAATCGCGACGAATGCGACGTTCGACAGAAACGCATCGACACGCAGCGCATTCGATCAAATCGAAGGAAATCGAAGGCGGTTCATAACCCCAGGTCAAACGAGCGTTTTTTACAGCTGTGAATTTCAGCGGGACGAAACAGATCCAGGTCCGCACCTCGGCGCGGCAAAAGCGGACAAAACGGCAGTGCAGCGTTTTTCTGGACCGTTCCGATAGTCGCTAGAAAGGAACGGAAAT
>CAUWJA010000178.1:0-3431 GCA_963558905.1 uncultured Eggerthellaceae bacterium | reverse complement strand
CGGAGCTGGAGGCGGAGCTGGAGGCGGAGCTGGAGGCGCGCAGGCGCCAGTATGCCTACTATCGGGATAAGCTGTTGAGCTTCGAAATCAACACACACACACACACCTTCACCAGCAAATTAGATGGGTAAGACTGGGTGATGTTACGAGTTACGTGAATGAACGAATCGATTCCAGGAATCTTGCTATTGGCACTTATGTCGGCGTGAATGAGCTCCTGCAGGACTATCTCGGACGAAGCGGTGCCGTTCATCTACCATCGGAAGATAGGTGCATTCGCTATGAGCCTGGAGACATTCTGCTTGGCAATATTCGTCCATATCTTAGAAAGATGTGGCTTGCCGATGAGGTTGGGGGGACGAATGGCGACGTGCTGGTCATCAGGGCGGATGACAAGGAGATTCTTATGCCGGAGTATTTGAGACATGTGATTTCAGGCGAAGCGTTCACTGTCTACAATGTTCAGCATTCTAAAGGCGCGAAAATGCCTCGCGGGGATAAGGCTGCGATCATGGATTTCGAATTCCCTTTGCCGCCGATTGAGCAGCAGCGATATGCTGTGGGTATCCTCGACCAATTTGATGCTCTCGTCAACGACATCTCCCAGGGTCTTCCGGCTGAGATCGAAGCGCGTCGCAAGCAGTATGCTTACTACCGCGACAAGCTGCTAACGTTCAAGGAGAAGATTGCATGATCGAAGTTCGTTATGAGCATACGGGCCTTCCGGAGGTTGAGCCCGGCTCCTCCCTGGTGGATGTCCTTTCCGGCGCCATCGATTTCGATGTGATGGCGTTCGGCGGTCGTGCAACCGTGTGCTCTGCGCTTCCGAAGCAGCAGCGCCGCTCGGCCGCTTATCAGTCCGAGGCTCAGCTGGAAGACGCCTTCATCAAGCAGCTCTGCCGCCAAGGGTACGAGCGGTTGGTTGTTTCCAGCGAGGCTGAGCTGGTTGCCAATCTGCGCACGCAGCTGGAAGCGCTCAACCGCGTTACCTTCTCCGATAAAGAATGGAACCGCCTGTTCAAAGGCTGGATCGCCTCTGACAACGACGGTATCGTTGAAAAGACCCGCCGCATCCAGCGTGACCACGTGCACGCTCTGCAGATGGATGACGGGTCGGTCAAGAACGTCTCGCTCATCGATAAGCGCAACGTACACAACAACCGCGTGCAGGTCATGAACCAGTACACGCAGCAGGGCTCCTATGAGAACCGTTACGACGTAACCATCCTAGTGAACGGCCTGCCCTTGGTGCATGTTGAACTCAAGCGCCGGGGCGTGGCCATTCAAGAGGCGTTCAATCAGATCGAGCGCTATCAGCGCGACAGCTTCTGGTCGGGGTGCGGGCTCTACGAATACGTGCAGATCTTCGTGATTTCCAACGGCACGCATACCAAGTACTACTCCAACACCACCCGCTTTTCCGCAATCCAGGAGCGCGCCGGCCACAAGACGCGCGGCAAGAAAACCTCCAACAGCTTCAAATTCACCAGCTGGTGGGCCGATGCCGACAACATGCCCATCTTCGACCTGGTTCCGTTCACGGCAACGTTTTTCGCCAAGCACGCGCTGCTGAACATCCTGACCAAGTACTGCGTCTTCGACGTTGAAGAGAAGCTGCTGGTCATGCGCCCGTACCAGATTGTGGCCACGGAGCGCATCCTGAACCGCATTCTGGTCAGCGAGAACAACAAGGACATGCTGGGCACCTTGCGCGCCGGCGGCTACGTGTGGCACACCACGGGTTCGGGCAAGACCCTGACCAGCTTCAAGACCGCGCAGCTTGCCAGCCAGATGGCGGGCGTGGACAAGGTTATGTTCGTGGTGGACCGCAAGGACCTGGATTATCAGACCATGCGGGAATACGACCGCTTCGAAAAGGGCGCGGTCGATGGCAGCGAATCCACGGCTGTGTTGGCCAAGCAGCTTGCCGATCCCGGTTGCCGCATCCTGGTCACCACCATCCAGAAGCTGTCCTGCTTCATCAAGAAGAACAAGAAGCACGACGTGTACGCGCAGCACTGCGTCATCATCTTCGACGAATGCCACCGCAGCCAGTTCGGCGAAATGCATGTGGCCATCACCAAGTATTTCAAGAACTACCATCTGTTCGGTTTCACGGGCACGCCCATCTTCGCCGAAAACGCCGGCAGCGGGCGCAACGTTAACCTGCGCACCACCGCGCAGGCGTTCGGCGATAGGCTGCATACCTACACCATCGTGGACGCGATCCGCGACGAGAACGTGCTGCCCTTCCGCGTGGATTACATCAACACCATCCGCGAGCGCGACCAGTATGAAGACCAGAGGGTTTACGACATCTACCGCGAGGGTGCATACAAGGCCGCCGAGCGCATCGACCTGGTGGTCAACTATATCCTGGACCATTACGCGCAGAAGACCAAGCGCAGCTCCGGGTACACCTTCAAAGGCGTGCACGTCATGGGCTTCAATTCGATTTTCGCAACGGCGAGCATCGATATGGCGAAGGCCTACTACTCGGCCTTCAAGCGCATCCAGGCGCAGCGTACGGGCGAGAAGCTGAAGGTGGCGATCATCTACAGTTTCGGACCCAACGAGGCTGACGACGGGTGCGGTTTGCCTGATGAGAGCTTCGATGTTGAGAGCCTGGACACCCCGAGCCGTGATTTCCTGGAGGCTGCGATCGGGGATTACAACGCCATGTTCTCGACCAGTTTCGATACGAGCGCGCAGGGCTTTCAGAACTACTACAAGGATCTTTCCGACCGCATGAAGAAGCGCCAGGTGGATCTGGTGATCGTGGTGAACATGTTCCTGACCGGCTTCGATGCCACCACGCTCAATACGCTGTGGGTCGACAAGGACCTGAAGGACCACGGGCTCATCCAGGCGTTTTCCCGCACCAACCGCATCCTGAACTCCGTTAAAACCTACGGCAACATCGTGTGCTTCCGCAACCTGGAAGACCGGGTGAACCATGCCATCAGCCTGTTCGGCGACAAAGAGGCCGGCGGTGTGGTGCTCCTGAAGCCCTATGCCGAATACCTGTGCGAGTATCGCGACCGCTTGGACCAGCTGCGCGAGCAGTTCCCGTTGGAGGCGATTCTCAGCGGTTCCGTGCTTTTGGGCGAAGAGGACGAGAAGGCGTTCATCCGCTTGTTCGGCGTGATTCTGCGCCTGCGCAACGTCCTGACGGCGTTCGATGATTTCGCTGCCGACGATACATTGAACCCGCGCGACGAGCAGGACTATCGGAGCGTCTACACGGATCTGTATCAGAAGTGGCGCGGGGAGAAGGAAGAGGCCGTCATCATCAATGACGACCTGGTCTTCGAAATCGAGCTGTTGAAGCAGGTGGATATCAACATCGATTACATCCTCATGCTGGTGCAGAAGTACCATGACTCGAATTGCACCGACAAAGAGATTGTCGCTGATATCGAGCGTGCCAT
>CAUWJA010000177.1:0-3434 GCA_963558905.1 uncultured Eggerthellaceae bacterium | reverse complement strand
GGTCTGCAGAGCATCACAGCGCATGACATCTATCTCGCGGCATTGTCCGATAAGAAACGTTTTGCTGACTCAATGCATGTCATCCTCGCAACAACTCCAGGTCACGCGGAGATTGTCCCCATGAAATTGCCTGTGTTCGAGCAATTCGTCGCATCATCACTCTGGAAAGAGCGGTAGTTATGGCATCATCCATCGGAAAGAACATCAAACTGACCATCTTCGGTCAAAGCCATTCTGCCGCCATCGGCATGGTGTTGGAGGGCATTCCGGCCGGTCTTGAAATCGATTTTCAAGCCGTTTCGAAATTCATGGCCCGCCGCGCACCCGGTCGCGACCCTTGGTCGACCCCCCGAAAGGAATCCGATGCGCCGGAGGTCATAAGCGGCTTGCTTGATGGTGTCACATGCGGAGCCCCCCTCTGCGCCATCATCCGAAATTCCAACACCGACTCTTCCGCCTATGCCTCAGTCAAAGAGGTGTTTCGACCCGGCCATGCGGACTTCACTGCGCAGATGAAGTTCCACGGGTTTCAAGATGTATCCGGTGGAGGACATTTTTCAGGACGTCTCACCGCCCCGTTGGTCTTCGCAGGTGCGATTTGCGCCCAAGCCCTTCGAAACCAAGGCATAACGATAGGCGCCCATATCAGCAGAATCGGCACGGTGAGCGACGATGCGTTCGACCCGGTCGGTCTTACATGCGACGAGCTGACAGCACCGTCGAAAAAGCGTTTCCCCACCATTTCCGACGATGCAGGATCGGCCATGGCCGAGCTCATAGCCTCCATTCGGGCGCAACGCGACAGCGTGGGCGGCATCGTGGAATGCGCGGCGCTCGGATTGCCGGCCGGTATCGGATCTCCCATGTTCGATGGCATCGAGAACAGCATAGCGCGCATCATGTTCGGCATTCCTGCCGTGAAAGGCATTGAGTTCGGGGCCGGCTTCGCTGTCGGAGGAATGCGGGGATCGGAAAACAACGACCCGTTCGAACCCGGTGAAAATCGAATCACGACCAACTCGAACAACGCCGGCGGCATTCTCGGCGGCATAAGCACAGGCTCCCCGATCGTGTTCCGTGTCGCCATCAAGCCGACGCCCTCGATCGCCCTCGAGCAATGCAGCGTCACCGTTGAAGGAGCGCCGGCAATCTGCGCCGTGAAAGGACGTCATGACCCATGCATCGTTCCCCGGGCGGTTCCCGTCGTAGAAGCCGCGTGCGCTTTCGCCCTGTATGACTTGATTTTGGATTCGAGGCTCGATAGCTGATGTCTTCTGAAACAACACACATAACCGATCTGTTGGAATCGCGCTCCCGCATCGACGAGGTTGACGCCAAGATCCTCAACTTGTTCCAAGAGCGTATGCGCATTGTCGCAGATGTTGCAGAATACAAGAAATCGGTCGGCAAACCCATCTTCGATCCCGTACGGGAGCATCAGAGAATCAAGGATATGACTGAAGCCGCCGATCCCCAATTCGCCGACTGCGTGGGACCGCTTTGGCTCATGCTCATGGAGCTTTCCCGGGCACGGCAAAGCCAATTGATCGAGGGCACCCATACGCTACCTGAATTCCAGCTCGCACCGCTTGATCCATGTTCCTCTGTGGCATGCCAAGGTGTTGAGGGGGCATATTCCCAGCAGGCAGCGCAGATCCTGTTTCCGCAGGGTGAAATCTCTTGCGCACCTTCATGGGAAGACGTTTGCGAACGCGTCCGACAAGACAAAGCGCAGTTCGGCGTGCTGCCGTTGGAAAACAGCACCGCCGGATCCGTTGACCGCGTATACGACCTGCTCACTGAGGGCAATCTGTCCATCGTGGGGTCCGTGCGCCTTTCCATTCACCATGACCTGCTGGCAAAACCGGGGACGCATCTGAGTGATGTCTGCGAAATATACTCCCACGAACAGGCGCTCCGACAGAGTCAGCGGTTCATTGACGGCCTCGGATGCGGGATACATGCGACCATTGTCGCGAATACCGCCATGGCCGCCAAGATGGTGGCGCAAAGCAACCGATCCGATGTTGCCGCAATCTCTTCGCCGGCGTGCGCCGAACTCTACGGCCTTGAAACGCTCGCCAGCAACGTCCAGGACCAAAACACCAACTTTACAAGGTTTGTGTGCATAGCTCCCCATCCTATCGTCACCCCCGATGCCGATAGGAGCTCCTTGGTGTTGGTGCTGCCCCATCAGCCAGGCTCGCTTTACCGGGCTCTTGCGCGCATGGCCGCACTCGGCGTCAACATGATCAAACTGGAAAGCAGACCCATTCCGGGACGTGAATTCGAATTCATGTTCTATGTCGACATCGAAGGAACCATCGACGATGAACCCGTGAAGACGCTCGTTTTCCAGTTGGAAGACATCTGCGAGCAATGCAAATTCCTTGGGAGCTATGCGGAGGTGGAAGCATGATAACAGGCGAAACGAACAACGGCGCAGCACAGCCTCCCGTCTTCGGTCTGATCGGCAGAAAGCTCGGGCACAGCTTTTCTCCGGCAATCCACGCCCGGCTGGGCACGTATCGCTACCAGCTCTTCGAGCTCGAACCCCAAGAGCTTGAAGGCTTTGTTAAGCATGGCATTTGGAAAGGTTGCAACGTCACCATCCCGTACAAGGAATCCGTCTTCGAGCTGTGCGACCGCATCTCCGAAGAAGCCCGTGTCATCGGGAGCGTCAACACCCTCATCAAATCAGATGACGGCACCGTGTTCGGCGACAACACCGATTACTACGGGTTCGATCACCTCATACGCTGCATCGGCGTTGACATCTCTGGCTCCAAAGCGTTGGTACTCGGTAACGGCGGAGCTGCGAAAACCGTCCGCGCAGTCCTTCGGTCGCATGGCGCAGAAGAAATCGTGACTGTTTCGCGCAAAGGCGATGTCACCTATGACGACATCGCAGATCACGCAGACGCCTCTCTCATCGTGAACACGACACCGGTGGGCATGTATCCTCACTGCCCCGATTCGCCCATCGACCTGATTGCGCTTTCATCTCTAGAAGGGTTTGCGGTCAAAGCGGTCGTCGACATCGTCTACAATCCGTTGCGAACCGGCATCATGGCGCAGGCCGAGCAACTGGGCATTCCATGCGCAAACGGCCTTTCCATGCTTGTCGCACAAGCCAAACGGGCAAGCGAACTGTTCCAGGGATGCATCATCGATGATGGCAGCCTCCTCGACATTCAACGCGGCATCGAACAGGAAATGCGCAATATAGCGCTCATCGGAATGCCCGGAAGCGGCAAGACATCTGTTGGAAACTCGCTGGCTCACCTTCTCGGCCGTGAATTCATCGATATCGACGAGGAAATCGTCAAGCTCGCAGGATGCAGCATTCCTGAGATTTTCGAAGAACAAGGCGAAGCCGCGTTTCGCGATATCGAGACCCGCGCACTGGAAACCGTTGCAAAACGTTCTGGCAT
>CAUWJA010000176.1:0-3447 GCA_963558905.1 uncultured Eggerthellaceae bacterium | reverse complement strand
CGCGCTGGCTCATCCCGCTGTTTCTAAGCAGCGTGCGAATCCTTTGCCCGGTCTCCTCTTTTGACATCGCTGTCAACTCCTTTCCAGAATTCCGAAACGATTATAATACTTGTCGTTTCGGCAAGTCAAGCAATGTTCAAACAGCCATGCTAAAAGAATGACAAGGTAGCCCCAGCCGTAGCAACGGATTGCCCAGCGAGAAGTCGCCACGGGCGGATATCAAACTGCGAAGACGAGCGTCGGAAAGACACGCCAAGGTCGCCGCCGGATGATCGAAATAGAGAGAGGGCCTGACCTCGCTTCGAAAGAGTCGAGGTCAGGCCCGGTTTTGTCTATTGACAAAGTCCTGCTCATATTAAAAATGCCGCAACGCCAACGCGCTGCGGCATTCGGAAACGCCTTGATCCGTTTCCAGACCGGCTATCATTTCATGGAGGGCAGCTTGACCCCTTCGGGAAGCACATCGCCGAATCCTTCGCTAAACGAACTGGGCACCACAACCGTGCCGCCGGTCTCGCGGACACTTTCATAAAGCAAGTGCATGGCGCGCAGCCTGATGGCCGCATCTCCGCCGCCATAGGTCTCCCCCACTTCAGCTGCGATATCGGAAATGTCCTGCTCGGCATCCATGAGAATGATGCGGGCCTTGCGGCGCTGCTCGGCTTGCGCCTCCTGGCTCATCACGTCATGGAGCTCAGGAGGAATCAGGATGTCGCGGACCTTCACGCTCAAAATGACCACGCCCCACTGCGACGCCTCATCTTCCAAAGCCTGCTTGATATCCATGTCCAACTGCTCGCGACGGATGGCAACTTCGGCGGCCGTCAGCTGGCCTATGGCGTCGCGCAGGGCGGCTTGGGCAATGAGCTTGACGGTGCGCGTGAAGTCCGTGATCTCATTGCAGGCGGCCTTCGCATCGTAGACCATCCAGAGAAGCACCGCATTCACGTCAAGCGGAACCAGGTCGGCTGTCAGGGTTTCCTCCGCCTCGATAGTCGTGGCACGCACACGGCAATCGACGCGCATGGCATTCTGTTCTATGAAGGGAATCGTCCAGAAAAGACCAGGGCCCGAAACGCGATTGAACTTCCCCAACCGCAGCACGACCACGCGCTCCCACTGCTGGGCGACATGGACCGACATGGTGGCAAGCGAAGCCAGAATGAAAGACGCCACCGCAACGAACAGGCTGAATGAACCGAGCAGCGCCATCCCGGCAACCGACGACAGCAACATGACGGAAGCGAACACGAACAGGCTCAGCAAAATGACGCCAGCGTTCGACACGCGCTCCCCCGCCGCATCATCAACGACTTCGGGCGCCATCCTGAAGGAATCCTTCCTGCGGTCCGCGCATTCCCGGCTCGACGCCTTCTTTCTCTTCCCAGACATTGCCATTTGCTCACGCCCTTCTGATATCGGAAGAACCGGAATCTTCGCCCGTCAGCGAAATCACATTCGACCCGGGAACGCGATACGGAATGGACTCGGCCATGGCCAGCATCTTCGCGCGCAAGGTCATCCATTCCGCAGCCTCTTCATAGGTGAGGCCCATGCTCTTGCAGGCGCGCAGGCAATCATCGAGAACGGCCTCGATGTCCTTCGAGGAAGCCGCTTCCTGGCTGGGCAGGCTCTCCGATACGAAGACGCCCTTTCCCCTGATCGAGTTCAGGTACCCATCGGATTGCAAGCTCAGATACGCCTTGTTCACCGTGTTGAAGTTCATGGATATCTCAGCTGCAAGCTCACGAATCTTCGGAAGCTGGTCTCCCGGCTTGAAATAGCCCGACTCGATCAGATACGCCAACCTTTTCCTGAGCTGAAGCCACGGCGGAGTGGCTGACTCCGCGTCAAGCTCGAAGGGGAATCTCCCGTTTCTCTCATCCATGCTAGACTCCTAGAATCCCAAGACGGGATGCATGCCCGCCTCTACTATGCAGTACCTCAAGGCGAAGGCCCCGGCGAACGCGCAAAACGTCGGCCCCATGACCATCCACAGCCTGCCAGACCAACCATCCTGGGCGCGCAAGATCAGCACGTCGAAAGCGATCAGCGCAACCACGCCGAAGCCGACGAACGCCCCCCACCACGCGAAGGCCAAATCACCGTACATGAGCGCGGCCGCCGACAATGCAGCAGCCTGAGCCGCAGACCCTTCTCCCGCGAATACGGCCGACGCCGTCAAAAAACCGGCAGCGCACGCCAATTCAAGTACCGCAAAAATCAAATCGACCTTCAGCATGACACGCTCGAATCCGCGGAATCGCACATGCGAATCCGTCACCTTCATCAGCGCCGTAAACGAAACGACTCCGCAGGAAAGCGACGATAGCACGAACAGGGCCGGAAGCCATGGAGTATGCCACAACGCAACCGCCGGCATTGCCGACAAGAACAGTCCCGTGTACAATGCCACACCCAATCCGGCCAAAACGCCCGCAACCGAAACGAGGCGCAGTACCATGGGATTTGTACCCGCAGCACCGCAACGCCACATGAAACCCGAGACCAGGCACAGCGCCGTGGCAATCACGATCAGCCACGAGCCAACGCTCAGGTAGTTCGGCGAAGGCGGGAAGAACAGATAGACCAACGCACGGGAAACACCCGCATCGGCAAGCAGAACCATCCCCGCAAGAACCAAAACCGCAGCCGCAACGAAAAACGACGTACCCAAAAGACGCGGATAGCTTCGGAAGAAAGGCTCCGCCAAGCAGCGACGGGGAATGCTCAGCATCGCATAAGATGCAACTGCGCACAGGCCGCCGCCAAGGCCGCCCAAGAACAGATAGCACACAATTGCGAAATCGAACACGCGGATTCCCCTCCATTGCACACAATGCGGCGCACGAAACGCGCAGCGTCATCATTCTATCAAACCAATCCTAAGATTCACGCACATCGAGAACGCCTGCAGCACCCCGCTCACCGAATAAGGCGCCGACACGAACCCCTGTCCCTTCCCATGTACTCGCGCGTATACGCGTGCGCGTAGCATGGCCAGCGACAAATCCGAGCAGACGAAACGAGGCGAATCATGATTGAAGCCCATACCATCACCGAAAGCGAACGAATCGACCGATCATCTGCACGCTGGACGACCTCACCGACGAATAACGACTATTTCAAAATGGGAGCCATCGTGGCCGTAGGCGAACTCTACGATTCGGGACGCCTGGGAAACAAGCAAGCCGTAGCCGAAGACACTCGACTGTTCTTGGAAAGCTTCGGCGTGCGCTCACTGGAAGACATCCGCAACCTAGGCGTAACCGGCCCCTACATTGAAGATTTCCATGCGCTCTTCAACCTATGAAGCGAAACGACGCGTATGATGCTGTCCTGAATTATCACCGCCCGACAAAGGATGGCATCATGGCCGGCGCCGCTCAAAAGCTCAAGATCCTCCACCTGCTCCGCATCTTGGAAACGCAGACAGACGACGAGCAC
>CAUWJA010000175.1:0-3455 GCA_963558905.1 uncultured Eggerthellaceae bacterium | reverse complement strand
CCAAGAAGCCTGCCGCCAAGAAGGCTTCTGAAGCTGAGAAGTCGGCCGAATAGTTAGAAGGCAGGTAGAACAATGGCTCATAAAAAAGGTTTGGGCTCTACCCGTAACGGTCGTGACTCCCACGCACAGCGCCTGGGTGTCAAGCGTTTCGGTGGTGAGCATGTGATTGCGGGCAACATCATCGTCCGTCAGCGTGGTACCCACTTCCATCCCGGTGAGAACGTGGGTCGTGGCAAGGATGACACCCTGTTCGCACTCTGCGAAGGCACTGTCGAGCTCACTCATGGTGCCCGCCGCAAGGTGCATGTGCGTCCTATCGCCGAATAACTCTCATACACACGGAGGGGAGAAAGCCCGCTGGATTCCAGCGGGCTTTCATAGTATTCAAGGACCGTCCAGAGCAGGCTGTGCCATCCATCGGATTCTTTCCCTGTCTGTGCGGTCATCGGATGTGCATCGCCGTTCTGCGGAGCGTCTGCCATTCGCTTTCTCTATAATGACGCAAGAACACTATTCGAATGCGCCATGTGCGATATCGGGGCATGGCGCATCCTGATTACGGAACGGAGCTGTTCATGTTCACCGATAAAGTTCGCATTTTCGTCAAAGGCGGCGATGGCGGTGCCGGTTGCATGAGCTTTCGTCGAGAAGCTCATGTACCGAAAGGCGGGCCGGACGGTGGTGACGGCGGCCATGGGGGCAATGTCATCGTGGAGGCCGATGCCTCCATTTCCTCGCTGATCGATTATCGCTTCAAGCATCATTTCAAGGCAACGCGCGGCACGCATGGCCGGGGGAGCCGCATGCATGGGGCCAACGGCGACGACCTTGTGCTCAAGGTGCCTGTCGGCACTGTTATCCGGGAGTATTTCGATGACACCAAGGAAACCGGTGAGCTGATCGCCGACCTCACCATCGACGGAGAGCGTGTTGTCGTGGCCAGGGGAGGTATGGGCGGTCGCGGAAATATCCACTTTGTGACCTCGACCCGTCGGGCACCCGCCTTCGCCGAGCTCGGTGAGCCTGCGCAAGAGTGCTGGGTCGAGCTTGAGATGAAGCTCATGGCCGATGCGGCCCTGGTTGGCGTCCCTTCTGCCGGCAAGAGCTCTCTGATTGCCAAGATGAGCGCTGCCCGCCCGAAAATCGCAGACTACCCTTTCACCACCCTCGTTCCCAATCTCGGCGTCGTCAAGGGCGACGAGTACAACTTCGTCGTAGCCGACGTTCCCGGTTTGATCGAAGGCGCGCATGAGGGCAAAGGGCTCGGCCATGAATTCCTGCGTCACATCGAACGCACTGCATTGATCTTGCATGTCGTCGATATGTCGGGGGGCTACGAAGGCCGCGACCCCGTCGAGGATTACCGCATCATAAACAAAGAACTTGAATTGTATGCCGAAGAGCTGGCGACCCGTCCCCGCATCGTTGTAGCCAACAAGTGCGATCTTCCCGGGACCGAAGACGCTATCAGGCGTTTGGAAGAGGCTGTTCGCCAAGACGCCATCGCTGCAGCGGGCGGTGATGAATTCGCAGATAGCGTTGCGGAAGCGAAAGTGTTCCGTATCAGCGCATTGACCGGCGAAGGGGTGGATGCGCTTATCAGGGCAACTGGCTCTGTCGTCCATGAGCTGCGCGAATCAGCCCGCGAAAAGGCGCTTTCTGCGCCCGTCTACGATCAGGTCTGGGAGCATCGCAGGGAAGAGCGCGACAAGCAGTTCAGGGTCCGCAAGCTTTCTGATGGAATCTTCCGCGTCGAAGGCGTCCAAATCGAGCGTATGGTCGTTCAGACGGATTGGGAGAATGAAGAGGCCATCGCGTTTCTGCAACATCGGTTCGTCCGCATGGGTGTCGAGAAGGCCCTTGTCCGCGCCGGCGCTGTTGACGGCGATGAGGTTCGCATCGTGGGACGCGCCTTCGAATTCGAAAGCGCGGCAACGCATGAGGACATCTATCGGGAGCTCGATCTGTGATGGGGGCGGCGCAGCATGCTCCGTTCGGCGCTGAGGGTTCGCATTCGCAGTACCGGGTGGCTGTCATCAAAATCGGTTCGTCTACCATCACCGATTCACTGGGAAGGGTCGATAGGGCGTATATGGCCGATCTGGCCCATCAGGTCGCCCGCGTCCGCCGTGGCGGTTGGAGGCCTGTCATCGTAAGCTCGGGTTCCATCCCTTGCGGCCTGGAGGCGCTCGGCATGCCTCTCGGAAGACCTAAGGATATGGCGTTGGTTCAGGCGGCTGCCAGTGTCGGCCAGCGCGCCCTATCTGCCGCTTACGACCAGGTATTCTCGCCATATGGGATCATTACGTCGCTGGTGCTCCTTACACGCAGGGACACCGCCGACAGAACCGCTTACCTGCATGCCCGGGACACGCTCAAGCGCCTCATAGAGCTTGATGTGGTGCCTATCGTCAATGAAAACGACACCGTCTCCGTCGAGCAGATCAAATTCGGAGACAACGATACCCTGGCGGCGCTGGTCGCCTGCATTGCGGACGCTGACCGCGTAGTGCTGATGAGCGATATCGATGGGCTCTATACCGCGAATCCCGCCAAAGACCCTTCCGCCCGTTTTCTCGAGCGGGTGGAACGCATCACGCCTGAGATCATCAGCGGCGCTTCGGGTGCGGGCAGCGCTGTCGGTAGCGGAGGAATGGTAACCAAGATCAAGGCGGCCCGAGTGCTCGCGTGCGCCGGTATACCCATGGTCATCTGCCATGGCCGAGCCGACGATGCCGTCATAAGGTCTTTGGATGACCATCCGTGCGGAACGTTGTTCATCCCCCATGCCAGCGCCCATGAGATAACGCCGCGTAAACTCTGGATTGCACTAGGCGATTCCGTCAAAGGACGCATCATCGCCGACAAGGGCGCGCTTTCAGCGCTTGTCGGGGGAGGGTCGTCTCTTCTGTGCGTCGGCGTGGAGCGCATTGAAGGGGAATTCAGTGCCGGTGACGTCGTCGATGTCTGCGATTCGGACGGTTTCGTCTATGCACGGGGACTGGCGCGCGTGTCATCGGCCTGCTTCACCCGGGATTCCGGTGTTTTGATCCATCGAGATGAATTGGTGGTGTTTGAATGAGCGTGGAAGATTCGGTCCGCAGCATTGCCGTCTCGGCGCGAGAGGCTTCTCGTGAGCTTTCGCGTGCAAGCGACAGGCGCAGGTGCGAGGCGCTCCATCGGATGGCCGATGCCCTCAGGGCGGGTTCGGAGACCATCCTGCAGGCGAACAGCGTCGATATGCTTCACGCCCGCGAAGCGGGGATGGCGCCGGGGTTGCTCGATCGGCTGCTTTTGACGCCTGACCGGATCGAGTCCATGGCCTGTTCTCTGGAAAAGCTCGCGCAGCTTCCCGATGCAATCGGCCGCACTCTTGAGGATCGGGTGCTTGAAAACGGGCTCCATCTCAGGAAAGTGAGCGTTCCCCTGGGCGTTGTCGCGATGGTGTATGAGGC
>CAUWJA010000174.1:0-3531 GCA_963558905.1 uncultured Eggerthellaceae bacterium | reverse complement strand
CGCCTTGCTGCGCGACGCCGGCGTCGATGCTGCAATCATCAGCGACATGGGAGCCCTTGCCATCGCCCGCGAAGTTGCCCCCGGGCTCGAGCTGCACTTGAGCACGCAGGCGTCGTGCATGAACTGGCGCTCGGCTATCGAGTGGCACCGGCTGGGCGTCAAGCGCATCGTGTGCGCCCGTGAGATGAATCTTGCTGAAATCAGGGAGATGCGCCGCCGCATTCCCGCTGATCTGGAGATAGAGGCATTCGTCCATGGCGCCATGTGCATGGCGGTTTCCGGCCGCTGCATCATCAGCGATCATCTCAACGCGCGTCCTGCGAACCGAGGCCATTGCACGCAGCCGTGCCGCTGGAATTATGCGTTGGTCGAGCAGAGCCGTCCCGGCGAATACTTTCCCATCGAGCAGGATGGCGCCGTCACGAACATCCTGAGCTCGCGTGATATGAACATGCTGTCGCACTTGGAGGAGCTTGCCGATGCCGGCGTCGACAGCATCAAGATCGAGGGCCGTGCGAAGGGCACCTACTACGTGGCGATGGTGACCAACGCCTACCGCCAAGTGCTCGACGGCGCGCCGGCGGATGCATGGCAGCCGGAGCTTTCCGCCGTGAGCCATCGTGCTTATTCCACCGGTTTCTATTTCGGCCATCCCGGACAGACGGGTGAAGGCGCAGAATATGCCAGCACGCACCTTCTGGTCGCATTCGTTACGGCGTGTGAGCCCCTTCCTGCCGATGGGGGCGGCTACCTGGTTTCCATCATCTGCCGAAACCGTATCTTCGAAGGTGGCGAAGTGGAGGCGGTCAGCCCCGGAAAACCCGTCCGTCGTATTCGAATCCACGGTTTGACCTGGATGAACAATGCGCATCCTGTTCCTGTGGACGTTGCCAACCGCACTATGGAGACCTATATGTTCGCCAGCTCCGAGCCGTTGTCGGCGCGCGATATCCTGCGAATCCCCAGAAAGGAGCTTCCGTGAGGATTGCAGACTGCTTCACTTCCGATTGCGCCGAGGGGGCATCCCCGGCCGCTCTGCCCGTGTCATTTGAGATCTTCCCGCCCAAAGGCGATCTTCCTGTCGAAGAGGCCCGTGCCATGGTGGCCGACCTTGCGCCGCTCGACCCCGCCTTCGTTTCGGTGACCTATTCGGCCGGCGGAAGCGGCAATTCCGGCAAAACGATCGATGTCGCACGCATGGCCAAGGATGAATTCGGCCTGACCGCCATGGCTCATCTGACGTGTGCGGGTGCGACGCGCGCCGAAATCCTCGGCACGCTTTCCGCAATGGCTGAAGCCGGAATCGAAAATGTACTGGCATTGCGCGGGGACATGCCCGCCGGCGTAGAGCCGGGCGAGCTTTCATATGCTTCCGATCTGATCCCTCTGGCCGCCGAAGCGGGATTCTGCGTAGGCGCCGCCGCATATCCCGAGGGCCATATCGACTGTTTCGATGCCGCCGAAAGCATCCGCCATCTGAAGTTGAAGCAGGATGCAGGCGCATCGTTTTTCGTCACGCAATTGTGCTTCGACAACGATTTCGCCCTGCATTTCCTCGACGACGCCCGCCGTGCCGGCGTGACGGCGCCCATAACCTTCGGTGTCATGCCCTTCATGTCGAAGGCGCAGATATCGCGCATGGTGTTCATGTGCGGCGCCAGCCTCCCGTCGCCCATAATCAAGCTCCTCGCCCGCTATGAGAACGATCCGGCAAGCCTTCGCGCCGCCGGCATCGAGTATGCGGTCCGCCAGCTTGTCGGCCTGGCCGAAGCCGGAGTCGACGGCCTGCATGTCTACACCATGAACAAGCCGGATGTCGCCTCTGCGGCCATGGCCGCCGTCCGCGCTGCGGGGTTTGCCGCCGCCCCCGTGCGCGGGGAGGGCGAAGGCTGCGCATGAGGCTTTCCGTCGATATCGATCCTGCTGAGGTCGCGCATTGGCTCGGGACGATGGGGCGTCCGCTCGACGCGTCGCTTGAGGCCCGGTTGGAAGATGCGGTTGCCGCTGCCCGCCGCATCGTCGCGCCGGCCGGCGTCTGGCGCCGCTTTTCGATTGAAAATGCGGCGCCCCCTGGCCCGATCGGCCTTGAGGGCTGCGCGCTCGAGCTGCCCGGACGCGACATCGCCCGGCACCTCTCGGGTGCCGCCTCCGTTGCCGTTATGGCGGTTACGGTGGGAATCGAAGCCGACCGCGAGTACCGACGCAGGGCTGTGGGAAGCGCTCTAGATGCGTTGCTGTTCTCGATTGCAGCCGCCGTGGCTGCAGAAGCCGCCGCCGATGCGCTCAATGAGCTGATCGTGGCGGAGGCCGGGTGCCGTGCCACCACGCGGTTCAGCCCGGGCTACGGCGATCTTCCCCTTTCGATCCATCCTGCATTGCTGGCCTCCATCGACGCTACGCGGCGGCTCGGGTTGACTGCGGCGGATTCGGGCCTGCTCATACCGGCCAAAAGCATCACTGCGGTGATCGGCCTGTTCGATGGCGAGGTGTCTGCGGCCCCGTCTTCGCCTTCCGCTTCGCCGTGCGCCGCGCATACCGAGCCCCAAGCCTGCGCGGAATGTCCGAATCTCGGCCGCTGCGCGCTTGCCGCGGCGGGAAAGACCTGCGGACGAACGCTTCAGCGCTCTGCTCCGACTCCGAATCGATTGTAAGGATATGCCCATGACCAGCACCAACCGTTTCGCCCCTGCGGCTCCGCGCACCATCCGCTATGCCGACTCCGAGCTTGCTGCCGCTTTCGCCGGCGAGCGCTTCCTTCTGTTCGACGGCGCCATGGGCACTATGATCCAGGCCGCAGGCCTTGAGGTGGGCCATATCCCTGAGCTTCTGTGCCTGACGGATCCGGCTGCCATAACGGCCATCCACGCGCAGTATGTGCAGGCCGGCAGCCAAGTCATCACGTCGAATACGTTCGGCGCATCGGCTCGCAAGCTGGAAGGGCGCGCCGATGTCTCCGAGGTGTTCCGCGCCGCTGTCCGCTGCGCCAGGGATGCCGGTGCCCGTTATGTCGCTGCCGATATCGGTCCGCTGGGCGCGCTGCTCGAGCCCATGGGCACGTTGTCGTTCGAAGATGCCTATGCTCTGTTCGCGGAGCAGATGGATGCTGCCGAGGCGGCAGGGGCCGACTTGATCCTCATCGAGACCATGGCGGATCTGCTCGAGGTGAAGGCTGCGGTTCTGGCTGCCAAGGAGCGGACCTGCCTGCCCATCATCGCCTCCATGACGTTCGGCGAGGACGGCCGCACGTTTTTGGGGACCGATCCGGCAACTGCGGCGATCACGCTTTCGGCGTTGGGGGTTCAGGCGCTCGGCATGAACTGCTCTCTGGGACCCCGTGAGGTTTCGCGCCTTGTAGGCGGGCTTATCGAGCATGCCGCATGCCCCGTCATCGTCCAAGCCAATGCCGGCTTGCCCGTCATGGTCGATGGATCGACCGTGTTTCCCGTGGGGGCCAGGGAATACGTGTCGGATATCCGGCCTGTGCTCGAGGCGGGGGTTTCCCTTATCGGAGGATGCTGCGGAACGGATCCC
>CAUWJA010000173.1:0-3540 GCA_963558905.1 uncultured Eggerthellaceae bacterium | reverse complement strand
GTTTTCCTGCTTGTATGGATTCTCCAGCTGTATTGGACTTCGAGCGTAGCCCAATGGGTCGATTTTAATGCGGCGATGCATCTTGACCTGCGCAATGTGTGGCAGATCGGCGAATCGGTTGCTCTTGCGTTATGGTGCGTCCTGTTCTTCATCCGCCCGAAGGCCCCTGGGTTTGCGGTTGCGGCCGTAAGTGCCAGCTTGGTCTTTCTGGGAAGCTTGGTAGCCGTCGTTTCGTTCCCCTCCGAAGCTGTTTCGGCCGTTCGCATTGCGGGTTCATTCCTGTCCGGCGTAGGGTGCAGCACTCTCATGCTGTGTTTGTGCATTCGGCTTTCCTGGGGAGCCCGGCGTACCATGCTGCTGTGCCTTGCTATGGCATTGGCTGCTGCGTCTCTGATCGATTTCGCCTTCTACTTCCTTCCTAGAGAGGTTGACTCCCTGGTTGTGCCGTTCCTGCCGCTGCTGTCCCTTGGCTGTCTGGCCTTCAGCCGAAATGCCGGCGATTGCGGGTGCGCAACCGGAGGGCGAAGCCGGACGGGGGACGTCGATGGTGGCATGTCTGTCGCCGTCCGTTCGGGGAGGCGCACGAGAATGGCGTCCGCCTATGTGCTCTTGAGCCTTGCGGTGGGCTTGGTGTACGGCATGTCCCAATCCTTTTCCGTGGCTATGGGGGCGTCGAGCTATGACGATTTGGCCTATATCTTCTCCATCGCGTTGACAGCGCCGCCCCTTGCCGCTGCCGCTGTGTTCATCGACCGCATCAGCACGGTGAAGGTGTTGGCCGCCATAGGCGGTGTGGCTCTGGTCAGCCTGGCATTCGGCATGTTGGTGATGGCTCCTGAGCTGGGGGCTGCCGCCATGGCCGGATGCGTAATCGGATATACGACGGTGTACTTCATGATCTGGGCTTTGTGGGGCGAACTTGAAAATCATCGCCAGCGCCTTATCGCTTCAGCGGCGGGCATTCTCGCGCTTACCGTTTCAGTGCCGCTGGGGTCAGAAGTTGCGGAATTCGTTTACGCTCAGTCGGCTTTGAGCCCATGGATGCTTTCGTGCGCTGCCATGGTTGCGGTGTACGCCCTCATCATGGCCGTCATCATGCTGTTGAGGTACATTCCCAGCCAAAGCGCTGCTGGCTCTGCTGTTGGAGATGAGGCGGACGATGCCGTTTCCGGGGAAGCGTTTGCGCCGGATGCGGCGGCCGCGCCGGACGAGGGTGCTACCCCGGAGAAGGCGTCTGCGTTGGAGGGGGAGGCTGCCTCGGATGTGGCGCTTGCGTTGGGGGAGGTGTCTGCCGAATCCCGCAACGAGGCGGCGATAGCCGATCGATACGGCCTGACCGCCCGCGAGGCCGAGGTGCTCCATATGCTTGCCCAAGGGCTCAACCGCCCGGCCATCGCCCGTGCCTTGGTGATTTCCGACAATACCGTACGGACGCATATGCGCAGTGTCTATCGGAAGCTTGACGTCCATTCCCAGCAGCAGCTCATCGATCTCGTGCGCGAAGGGGACGCTTTCTGACGGGTTGGTCGCCTCGCTTCGTCTCACATCGTTTTACCTGGAGAAACGATGCAATCTCACATCGATGCGATTGCTTTTCGCATCGCTGGATTCGAAAAAAATCACATCGCCGGCACCGCATTTCACCATCGTTGATGTCAGGTGGCGGCTGCGCTGCACGATACGATTCCGGCCAAGAAGCTCCGAACCGAGCTATCAGGTGGAGCTCGACTGTGCCGATCGAGGGAAGGTTGGCCGGAGGTTAAGGAGGGTATCATGGAACTATCCCGTAGGAATTTTGTTGCAGGTCTGGGCGTTCTCGCTGCGGGCGCTACAGCGGGCCTTGTCGGCTGCTCGCCTTCGGGCAGCGGGAAGGCGGCAGATGCCGGCAGCGCGTCGGTCGCGGTTCCGGGCGTTGCGGCTGAGCCTGCAAGCTGGGACAAGGAAGCAGATGTCGTCGTCGTCGGCGGCGGCGGGTCCGGTCTTGCCGCAGCGGTCGCGGCCGGTCAGGAAGGTGCGTCCGTTATCGTTTTGGAGGCCGATGCCCAGACGGGCGGAAACACCATCCTTTCAACCGGAATGATGCAGTGCGCAGCAACCGAAGAGCAGGCAAGCATCGGAGGTGTTACCGATGATAGCTTGGAGAAGCATATCGAGTATTACATGCAGGCTTCCGAAGGCATGGCCGATCGAGACCTGGTCACCTACATGTGCACCGAGGCGCCGAATGCGCTGCAGTTCATGCGCGACCATGGAATTGTCTACGACATCGTTTTGGGCAATGGCCCCATTCCGTTCGTCGATCCTGATGTGTGCCGTCCGCGCATCCACTTCTGCATGACTCCCAATGAAGAGGGGCTTTCCGGTGGCGCCGCCCATGTGAACGTGCTCATGAAGGAGTGCGAGAGCCTGGGCGTTGAGATCTTGTGCAACACGCGCGGCGAGGAGCTGGTTCGCAGCGCTTCCGGCGTGATTACTGGCGTGGTGGATGCAGACGGTAAGACGTATCACGCGAAGAAAGGCGTGGTCATCGCCACATGCAGCTACGACCGCAATGAGGAGATGGCCCGTATGTTCAGCCCGCATATGGTGCGCACCATGGAGGAGAACCGTCAGCGCACCTGCCTGAACAATGACGGCAAGGGCATACTCATGGGCATGGCTGCCGGAGCTTCGCTTGCCGGTATGGGCGGCGCATTGGGCATCGGCCCCCTGATCGGCGGCACCCCGACGCTGCCCGGAACCCCCGAGGTCGGCGGCATCATCGTCAACAAGAACGGCCTGCGCTTCGTCAACGAATCGGGCCATTACGGCTGGGTTATCGAGCAGTGCTACGCCCAGGAGCAGGGCAAGGCCTGGGGCATCTTCGACCAGACCGTCGCCGACCAGGGCCCGGCGGCCGTGGCGAGCGCCATCAGCGGACTGGGCGAAGACTGGGACGCAGAGGTGCAGAACGGCAATGTGTTCCGCGCCGACACCATCGAAGAGCTGGCGGCGCAGGTCGGCATCAATGCAGCCAATCTGAAAGCCGCGGTGGATAAGTGGAACGAAGATATGGCCAACGGCGGCAAGGACACCGTGTTCGAGGACCGCACGTGCGGCATGACTCCCGTCTCCACACCTCCGTATTACGCCCTGCCGTGCCTCGATTACAATCTGGGTGGCATCGGCGGCCTGCGCATCAATACCAAGGCGCAGGTTCTGGACACGCTGGGCGAGCCCATTCCCCATCTGTACGCGGCCGGTCAGGCGGCTGGTGGCATCATGATCACCTGGTATCCGGGAACCGGCACCGGCGTGCTGACCACCATGGTGTTCGGAATGGCGGCTGGCAAGAATGCCGCGGCTGAAACGGAAGCCTAAGCGGAAGGGATGACCCGCCTGAGGATGGGCTGCCTGGAAGCGACCTGTCCGAGGGTGGGCGCCCGAAGCGCCCACCATTCCCCCTGAGCTCTCCGAACCATTCGGGACCCGGCCACCCCTCCGGCCGGGTCTGTTTTCTGTTTTGCGGCTGGTGATCAAATGGGCTGGCGCCAGGAGCTC
>CAUWJA010000172.1:0-3549 GCA_963558905.1 uncultured Eggerthellaceae bacterium | reverse complement strand
ATCGGTTGGACATGGGCGGGATACCCGCAGCCCAGGGAACGCGCGCCTTCGGGCCACCTGCCATAAAGGCCTCATTCATGACGGTGCGCTGCTCGCGCCACCAGGACAGAATCTGGGCCCCGGTCATATCCTGGCATTTCATGACATGATAATGCTCATCTTGATCGGAGAAGTCGTCGGCGACGGCGTTGACGCTCTCGCCACGGCCGTTGAGCAACTCGGCGGCGCAATAGTCGAACATCGCGATATGGGCGATGACATCCTTGAGCTTCCAAGTGGTGCAATATGATGCCGGCCTATTCCAATCCTCTTCGGTGAAATCCTGCACGAGAACATCCACCTGGGCCTGCTCGGCGATCAAATCGCCCATGGGATCGAAGATCTCAACCATTTCCATTCCTTTCCTTCGTTACGCGCGGCGACTAATGCAGCCTACGCGGGTTTCAGGCGCAACCCCGATGCGGGCTGCGCAGATTCGTAGAAGCATGCGATTATCGGCTCGCGCGTGCGCTAGTCCTTGTAGAGCTTTTGGATGGCGCGACCGGCGATATGCACCATGATCTCATCGGTGCCTGCGCCGATACGATAGACGCGCTGGTCTCGCCACAGACGCGAGATGCGGCAATCCTTCGTGTAGCCGATACCGCCCATGACCTGCAGCGCGGAGTCGCACACCTCGAAGGCCGCACGTCCGCAGTAGTACTTGGCCACAGCGGAATCGATTTGCACAGACTCGCCGTTATCGATTTTCCAGGCGGTCTTGTAGACCCAGTTGCGCATGTTCTCGATCTTCATGTACATCTCGGTGATGTGCTGCTGCACAAGCTGGTTGTTGCCGATCGGCTTGCCGAACTGCACGCGCTGGGTGGCATAGCGGACCGCATCCTCAAACGCGCACTCTGCGGCACCGAGCGATTGGGCGCATGCCAGTAGGCGCTCCACTTCGAAGTTCACCATGGCCTGCATGAAGCCATTGCCCTCGACGCCCACCAAGGCGCTCTCATCGAGTTCGACATCCTGCATGTGGAGCTCGCAGGTGTTGCCCATATTCCAGCCGATTTTCTCGAGCGGCTCGATGGAGATGCCAGGAGTCAGGTTGCCCTCATCGTCGCGCAGAGGCACCCACCACATGGAGAATTTGGTACGGTTGGCTTTCTCAGTGGGATCCTCATCGGCGTTGCGCGCGACGCACAGCATGTACTTGCAGTTGATGGCATTGGTCATGAACGACTTGTTGCCGTTGAGATACACCTTGCCGTCACGGCGCTTGTAGGTCGAAGCGAGCGAAGAGCTATCGGAGCCGGCACCGGGTTCGGTGAATCCCAGCACGAATCCGGGGTTGCCCGCCATGACTTCGGCGAAACACTGCTTCTGCTGCTCAGGCGTGCCGTACTCGGTCATGTCCTTCAAGGCGCACAGGTTACCGTACACGTAGATGGGCGCGCCGTTCTTGCAGATGCGCTCGCTGACCAGCATGAGCGTAGTCACATCGACCGGAGTGCCGCCGAATTTCTCGTCGACGCCCAGCATCTGGAAACCGTTTTCCAGCAATGCGTCGGTGAATTCTTTAGGCCAGACATGCTTGGCGTCGCACTCCTTGAAATAATTCTCGGTTCCGTAGCGCTCCATGAGCTCATCGAGGCTCTCAAGCAGCAATTCTTGCTCTTCAGTCAAGGCGAAATCCATCGTCATTCCTTTCTTTCTCAGACATCCACGTTCCAGGATGTCGGTTTCACGTTATCTTCCAGCGGCCCGCAATCCCGCATGCAGCGTATGCGGCCCGAGCCGCATGGCCCCATCAGCGGGGATCGCCGATTTTGGCCACATGGGAATCGAAGTACTCGATGATCCTGTTCAAACGCACCTTGCCGGCATCGTCGCGGCCCAGATCGTCGATGAACACCACATAGCGCGGCTTCTTGTAACTGGCGATATACGCCTTGCAGGATCGCTGTATCTCCTCGGCGGTGGGTCGGCACCCCGCCTTCGGCTGGATCACGGCCGCAACCGCCTCCCCCATCACCGGGTCCTTCGTCCCGAACACCACGCAATCGGCCACATCGGGATTGCACAGGATGGCGGTTTGGACCTCGTTGATGAACACGTTCTCGCCACCGGATTTGATCATGTCCTTCTTGCGCGACTTGAGGTAGTAGAACCCCAGGTCGTCCATGGACATGATGTCGCCTGTACGGAGCCAGCCATCGGCAGTGAACGCCGCACGGGTGAGCTCCTCCTGCCCGAAATAACCGCTCATCATGGCAGGCGTGCGCACCACGGCTTCCCCGCATTCACCGCGAGCGACATCGCGCCCGTTCTCATCGAGGATGCGGACCTCCAGCCCTTCCATCGGCTTGCCGATGGAAGCGAGCTGCGGCGCACGGCGGGCAAGCATCTCGCGCGTGATGCGCATGGTGATGCCCGACCCGCTCTCGCTTTGACCCCATCCGTAATTGATCTCCGCATTCGGAAACACCCGGTAGATATCCTCGATGACTTCGGGGGTCATGGCACCCGCCGCGCTCTGGACGATGCGCACGCTGGAAAGATCGCGCGTCTTCGCAGCCGGGCTCTGCAAAAGCCGCAGATACGTGGTCGGGGGCAGCAAGATCATATGGGTGACCCGGTGCTCTTCGATTTGCAGCAAGATGTTCTCAGGATCGAATTTCCCGCATACGACCACGGTGGCGCCGGCGGAAAGCGCGCACATGAACCAGCTGTGACCGCCATGGTGCTCAAGCGGACATTGGATGAGCACCACGGGGTGGTCGATGGCCAGCATGTCATTCGATTCGAGGATGGCCTCGATTTCCGCAATGTCCTGGGCGTGCGTACGGCATGCACCCTTCGGAAGCCCGGTGCTCCCGCCGGTGAACTGGATGCGGGAAAGCGCCTGCGGGTTGCTGAACAGAGCACCCTCAAGCTCCTCAGGGGCCGATTCGGCCAGATCGTAGAGTCTGGGGGCGAAGGGGGTCTGGGCACCGACGGCCATAAGGTCCAAATCGGCCTCGAAGTCGCTCAGGCTGGCCTCAACCTTCTCGGTGAAGCGCTTGTCGAAGACCAGCAGTTTGGTGTCGACCGCATTCGTCAGATAGGCGATCTCCCGCGGTATCAGGCGATAGTTCAACGGAACGGCCACAGCGCCTATGCTCTGTATGGCAAGATACACCGCCACAAGCTCTATGCTGTTGGGCATGAGGTAGGCCACCTTATCCCCTTCGGACACCCCGCGCCCGTGGAATGCACGCGCTATCTTGCGGACGAGAAGCCCCATCTGCGCATACGTCTGCACGATATCGCCGCAGACCATGGCCACACGGTCGGGACGGGTGCGCACGTTCTCCAGAAACCCGTCGATTATGTTGCGGTATCCAGCCATCAGGCCACCCCGATTTCCTCCCCCGACAGCGCCGCCCGCTTTCCCAGGCGGCGCTGCAGCAACGGATCACTTCTTCGCGAACTTCGCAGCGGTCTGCGCATACGCCTTGGTGGTGGTGCAGAACGGGGAAGCCGTCTGCTCCATCGTGAGGGCGGTCTGAAGGTTCGCAT
>CAUWJA010000171.1:0-3576 GCA_963558905.1 uncultured Eggerthellaceae bacterium | reverse complement strand
GCGACAGATTGGATGCGAAATTCGCATTCTCGATAACCGCATCGATCTTGTATTCGAACCCGTTCTCGGTCTCGGTTTCCTCAGAAACCACGAAGTCGGTCACCTCATACGGTGACTCTTCGACGAGCATATTGGAGGCAACGCCCTGCTCAAAGATTTTGTCTTGCTGGAATGCCGCTTTCAGGTCATCGTAGGACTTGCCACTGACTGCGCTTTGCCCTCCGCCAGATGAGCCCTGTCCTCCGCAGGCGAACAACGCGCCCGCCATGAATACCGCCATCGCCGCAACAACAAGCGCAATGGCATACTTCTTTCCGCCAGATAGCCTCATGGCTCAACCCCTTCTCTTCTCATGCTGTAAAGAGGGGGTTCGGGACAGTATGCTGCTACCGGTGGGGGTGCCGTGAGACAAGTCGGCCAGGTCTTACACAGACACCCCCCCCCGCTGAGCTTTGGTCGTATGATTAATCCACCAAAGCTCCAGCAATTTATGACCACGCAATTATAGCACTGCATGACCCTGGGAATGCATGATTCTCGTCGAGCGGGGCAGACCGCGCCTGACAATGATGTCGCGATACAGGGTCGGTTCAGCGACGCTTCTTCGGGCAGGAGCCCAGCACGGCCGCAGGAGGCGGCTCGGATTGGCAGCCTAGGAAACGGTCCGGAACGGTTGCCGCACTCCCTTCCGTCCATATCTGGCCACCAGCCGCGATCATTTTCCCAGGCGCCCGGAAGCAACCAGCCCTTCGAGATCCTCAGCCGCAAGCAAAAGATACGGAACACAGATGCCGTGAATGATGTGGCCGAAAGGATGGGAGTCCCCCACCAGATCAGGCCTGGCCACCTCATCAACCAGGTCGAGCGCGCGAAGCATAGCATCCTCAAGCGCACGTGCGGACGCAATCAAAAGCTGCGGGGCGCCCTCGAGCGTGCATGCACCATTCGCCGTCACGTGCACAGAATTCGCCTGCGCAGATGCATCGTCCGACGGAAAAGGCGACGCACTCACGCTCACGCCCGTGCCGTCCGTTCCGCATAAACGTGCGGCGACGGCGTCCATCGAATCCGCGCCCTGCGCAATGCGACGCGAAACGGAGCCGAATGCAATATCGAGGACCTTGCTGCGCGTAACACCTGCAGCGTCACAACATCCGGCAACATCGGCAATGCAAGCCGCAGCCCGCCGATACTCCTCCGCAAGCGCAGAAAAGTCGACAGCGATTTCCCCCAAGGGCCGTCCACTTGATCCGCAATCCATCAAATCACCCTCCGTTGCCTAATGCGCACTCAAGCCCCATCAGCGGGCAATCGAGCCCGCAATCAGCACAATCATTATCCCACGCCCTGCACCGCTGCGCATCGCAGCAAAAAAGGAGCAGACCTGTTCGATCCGCTCCTTTACCGCTCAGCTTTCAGGATGCACCTGGTTCAGAACGCCTCCCTACTGCCTTCCATACACCAGGTCACCCCTCGTGACATCGAACGGATCTTCACTGCCTATACGGAAGAGAATCCTGCCGTCCTCAGTCCTCTCGGAGGAGCTGAGCGTCACATCCTCCAAGAGCGTCTTGCCATCGGCAAGCACCAGGTTGCCTCTGAAATCCTCCCGAATGAAGTCAACGTCATCGTTTACCGCGGGATACTTCCCTGTGGCGTTGAGGATAAACGACCGTTCGTCGCCATTATCGTCGTATTCGACGCTCAGGGTTCCCTCATCCTTCACGTCCACACCGTCAAAGGAGTACTCAATCTCAAACGTGCTATCGGATCCGTCTTCGGAGCCGGGCCTGACGTTGCTGATGGTCACGGTCCCGGGGACATCGGGCTTTTTGGTCTGAAGCTTATACGTGCCTTCGATGGCGTCGGCATTCCACTCCATCGCCTCATCGACTTCAGAGTCGCCCGTCTTCTGCCACTCGCCCTCTTCGAAAATGAACTGCTGCTTGCCCGTCTTGTATAGGGAGCCGACACCCAGATCTTCAAGATCAGCCCTATCTGCCGTTACGACACAGGACTGGGAAGCCTCATCGAATGAAACGGTGTAACCATTCTCGGCGGAGAGAAGATTATCCTCCGACTCCAAGAAGTCGACACCCTTCTTCGCCGTCACGATAGAATCGTAAACGGTGAAAAAGAACGTATCATCATCGTTAGGGAGGGCAATACCCTGCACAGCCGCCTTAAAGCTGTCGTTTTCAAGAGTGGCCGTGAATTCAATGTTGGGGACTCCGTCAATCTTGCTCTCGCTGATGACCTCGAACTCCGTGACCGCATAAGGCGAATCAACCACATAGTCGGAATCGACTTTAAACTCCGAGACATAAGGGTCCGCCTCGAAGGCCTTCTTCACCTTATCGCCGTTTCCGCAGCCAGCCAATGCGACCGCGCTCACGGCCAACACGCAGGCAAGCAGCACTGCCAGCAACTTCCTTTTACGCATCATCCTCACCTTTCGCTTTGAACTGCTTTACCCGAAAAGCAACAGAGGGTCGCTCCCCCGACCACACGCACCGCACGGCACACACGCACTGCACGACGTACGCCAAACTCAGCGAGCGAAGACCCTGTCGCACTACCCCATGTCGCACTACTCTTTGGTCATAACGTAGTCGCGAACCGTGATCAGCTTTTCAAACGGGTCTCCCCACGAGCCTGTTGCAATGGTATCCACCTTCGAACTGGTAAGCACCATGATGGGGTTGCCCTCTGCATCCACGCTGAGATACCCCTTCATCTCTGCCACCTGCCCACCGGCATCCGTGGTTCCCTGAGCCTCGAAGGAATAGAGCATGCCGTTGTCCATGCGGCCATCCACGCCATCCGCGCATTCCTCGAACGTTATCCCTGCAGTCAGTTCCGCGTGCGCCTCCTGGCAGCGAATGTCGCCGCCCGCAACCGGGGCGAACGCATTCTGAGTGAACTTGATGGCAAACGTACCCTTGTCGGGGTCAACATCGCTGATGGCAAATCCGCTGTACTGGGGCGACTCGCCGGCAGGGCAGGCATATTCGCCTTCGATATCCTTCTTGAAGGTATAGTCCGCGCCAGGACGCATGTCGTCATAGACCCAAGCTTCGCCATTGAATTTGTACGTATAGGTTGCTTCGGTGCTACCCTCGATGAACCAGTAATCATAAGGAGACTCAACGTGCACAGTGCAGGATTTGCCGTCCTCGGAAAGGGTCGACTGAGCGTCCCCTATGCCATGCTCGGTATCGAAATCAATACCCTTCTTGGCAACGCTGGAATCGTCAAGCAAATCAAACGTTATGATCTCGCCGCGGCGCTCGCACGTCAGCGACAACGTAGACGTGAAGCTCTCGTTCTCTATGACCGCATCGACCTTGTATGTGAATCCGTGCTCGGTCTCACTCTCTTCGGTCACTGCGAAATCGGTCACTTCGTAGGGTGTTTTTTCTACATAGGCATCGGAAACAACGCCCACCTTGACGATGTTATCCTGTTCGAACGCGGCGCGCAGATCATCATGGGATTTGCCACCGGATGCGCCCTGGCCTCCGCATGCAGCAAGCCCCAGAGCCAAAACCATCGCCGCAACCGCAGCGACGCCCA
>CAUWJA010000170.1:0-3647 GCA_963558905.1 uncultured Eggerthellaceae bacterium | reverse complement strand
ATCAGCGGTAGAGATTGCCATGAATATATCCTCCTGGGGTTTCCTATAAGCCGTTAGATTATAACGATATCATGCGGCGTTGTGGTGAAAACCTCGAAGCCATCCTCGCAAATCACACCGAAATCTTCGAGACGGCAGCCGAATTCACCTGAAATGTAGACGCCGGGCTCGACGGTCACCACGTTGCCGGGTTCGAGCGGCTCGTCGTTACGGGAGCTCAGATTGGGCTGCTCGTGGATATCCAGTCCCACCCCATGGCCGAGCGAATGCCCCATGCAGCCGCCGAATCCGCATTCGGCCAGCACCGCCTCCGCATGCTCATGGGCGGCGCGGCCGGTGACGCCCGGACGCAGCATGGTTTCGACCTCCTCATTGGCGCGCCGGATGGCGGCATACGCCCGCTGTGCGCGCTCAGAGGGGGCGCCCATGCTGATGACGCGCGTCATGTCGGAGCAATAGCCGTCCGCTCGCGCGCCGAAATCCAGCACCACCATATCCCCCGGCCCTATCACGCGGTCTCCGGGTATGCCGTGCGGCGCCGCCCCGTTTTCCCCCGCTGCGACGATGGAGGCGAAGGCGAGGTCATCCGCACCCAAACGGCGCATGGCCTCTTCAAGCTCGATCTTAAGCTCGCGCTCCGTGACGCTTCGTCCTTCGGATTGAGCAGCGCGCATGAAACCCACGGCAGAGGCGAAGGCCCGGTCGGTTATATCCTGGGCCCGCTTCATGGCGGCAATCTCGCCATCGTCCTTGCGCGCACGCAATCCCAGCACGAACGAATCCGTCTCAATGAAGCGCACAGGGCGGGTTGACACCGCAACGGCAGATTCAAGCGCCCTGAACTCCCGCAGAGGCAGGGTATCCTCGATGGCGACGACCAACTCTGCTTCGGCAGATTCCACCGAGGAGAGAACCTCCATGAGCCACATGGAGGCCGAATGCGGCTCAACGTCGATTCCCCAAAGATCGCCGCCCCGCTCAGCCGACGCACGGGCTGCACGGCCGGCAGCATCCGAATAGCGCGAATCGGTATGCATCCTGGCCTCCTGGGCCGTGACGGCGCAGCGATGGGCCGGCTCATCATCGAAAACGCGCGGGAATCCGGTCATCCACGCTATGTCGGTCAGACTGCGCGAATACAGCGCATCTATTCCCTGCTCGCGCATCTTCGCACGCACACGGTCAAGACGAGATGTCTCCGCCTGCTCTTCAACCTCTTTGCATCGGCGTTGCATATCGGTCATCACGCATCTTCCTTCCGATAGATCCCCGCGTCGGTCAAGATCTTCTCCACCTGGCCGACCACCCATCCGGTAGGCCGCCCGGATACGTCAATGACCGCATCCGCAAGGTCCTCATATTGGGGCCGGCGCTCTTCAAGCAATGCCGGGATATCGCCGTGCTCAGCGTACAGCGGGCGCGTGCGCAGGCTGCGTATGCGCGATTCCGAGTGTTCAAGGTCCGCCGACAGCAAAATGACGAATCCGTTTTTCCTGATGAACTCCTTGTTCGCTTCACCTTCCACGATGCCTTCGCCGCACGAGACCAGAAGCGGCCCCATGGCCGCACAGTCACGCAGGGCGCGGCGCTCCATCTTACGGAAGGCCTTTTCTCCCTGGTCGGCGAAGATTCGCGCCGGGCTTTTGCCGTAACGGCGCTCGACGAACATGTCGGTATCGACTGAAGCAAGCCCAAGCACGCGGGCTGCTTTGCGCACCACCGTGGTCTTGCCCACGCCCATGAAGCCGATGAAGAACACGTTGCGGGTCAGAACCTTTCTCTCACCTGCCACGCGATCACCTCGACGCCGTCCGAAGGCGCTGTCTGTACGCCTTCATGGATGCCTTGATGTCGGTCATGGTGTCGCAGCCGAACTTGCGCAGATACGCCTCGGCCAGAACGAACGCCACCTCCCCCTCCGCCACGACGGCGGCCGAAGGGGCAAGGCAGACATCGCCCGCATGGATCTGGGGCGAAACGGCTGCGAATGTTTCCATGTCAATCGACGAAGCCGCATTCTGCGCAGGGAGCGGCGCATGGACCGCGACCGTGATGATCAGCGGCATGCCGGTAGTCAAGCCGCCCTCCAAACCGCCCGCGCGGTTGGACTGGCGCGTGAAACCCTGCTTGCGCGTGTGCTTGACTGCGTCGAACGTCTCGCTGCCGCACATCCGGGCGAAATCTGCACCCAACCCCACTTCCACCGATCGCACGGCGGGAATGGCGAACAATGCGGCGGCGAGCTTCGAAGCGAGCCTGTCGGATCCCTGGGCGTATCCGCCCATACCGGGCAAAAGGCCCGTGACCACCACGCGAAACGATCCGCCCAGCGTGTCACCCTTCGCACGCGCATCGTCAACGGCCCTCTTCATCAGGCGCGTCGTCTTTGCACACGGACAGCGTACTTCGGAAGTCTCTATGTCAAGCGGCTTGTATTCGGCGGCATCGACCATAGGATCGACCTCCGAGATGGCCGCATCGCCTATGCGCGTCACGTACGAGAAGACCCCTACGCCCACGTCCGCCAGAAACTCGCGCGCTATGCCCGAGGCAGCCACGCGGGCCACGGTCTCGCGCGCACCGGCGCGCTCTTCGACATCGCGGCAATCGTCGAGGTCGTATTTGAGGGAACCCGCAAGATCCGCACGTCCGGGACAGGGGATGCTTCGACGGGTGGCGTCGGCGGGAGCTTCGCCGAACACGGCCATGGAAGTCCGCCATGCGCGCCAATCGGGATTTTCCACCCGCAAGGCAACCGGCGTACCGACGGTGCGGCCGAAACGTACTCCGGAAAGTATCTCCACGCGATCGGAGTGGGCCGAAGACGCACCGGAGCAAAGGCCTTGGATCCGGCGGTCAAGATCGGCATCGATGCTCTCAGCGGTGATGCGCAGACCCGCCGGGACACCGTCGACGACGGCTATGAATGAGGGGGCATGCGCTTCGCCTGCGGTTACGTAATGCATGTGCGCTCCTTGCGGAAATTGCGTACCCCAGGCAACACGGCCTGGAGCAAGGTGGTATCCACGCGATTGTACCATGGCGCAGACAGCGCCTACCGCAGCGGCTCCACGTCAGCAAGAAGCGCACGCTCAAAGCGGCGAATGACGGCGGTGTGACTCAAATCGATGTCGGACAGAGGGTCCACCAGGTAGCCGGCTATGCCGGCGCAATGCGCACCCCAGATATCCGTGGACAGCTGGTCGCCGATGGCCACCGCCTGCTTTCGGCTGATGCCCAAATGCCGCATGGCCGCACAGAAGGCGAACGGAAGCGGCTTGCATGCCTTCGCCACGATAGGCATGCCCACAGTCTCGGCGAAATCATGGACGTCCGCATGCCAGTTGTTGGATACGAAGCACATCCGCAGGCCGGCAGAGCGGGCATCATCAAGCCAAGCCCGCACATCCGCAGGTGCATCATGGGTCTCGCGAGAACGGATGGTGTTGTCGATATCAAGCAGAAGCCCGGTCAACCCCCGCCCGATCAGGTCTCGTTCGATGTCAATAGCGCAGACGCCCGTGAACCGGGCGTCTGGTCGCAGAAACGGCATAAGTGCTCCTTTGGGGCGCAAGCGCTAGCCGGCGATGGCGGCGTTGTGCTCGTCGAGGGTTTTGCTGAAGTGGCACACACCCTCCGAATCGAAG
>CAUWJA010000169.1:0-3658 GCA_963558905.1 uncultured Eggerthellaceae bacterium | reverse complement strand
ACCAGGTCTGCGGCGCTCGTCACGTCGATGCCCTTCAGGCACCTGATGGAGTCGACCCTGCGCTTCCACCTGGGCTTGGACGCCTCGGCTTCGACCAGCCTCTCGAGGCGGGCCTTGTCCTCCATCGCCTGCCTGACGGCATCGACGTAGTACGCGAGCACGTCGTTGTCCGCCTTCTCGGGAAACGATATCGACTTTATCCACGCCCAGTGCGCGGCGGTCCAGTTGCCCTTCCTGCGGCCGGTCGGGGTGGTCTCGCTGAACACGTATCCGTGCCTGAGGAGGAACTTCGACAGCCGCTGCTTGCAGCGCTTCAGGTCCTCGCGGGCGTCATCGAGGGCGCGGGACAGGTCGCGGGCCGCCTCGCACCCGTCGTCGGGAACCCACACCTCCACGACGTTGCCTACCGACAGCATGCGGGCCAGGAACTCCGCGTCGTTGCGGTCGTTCTTCCTCTTGCGGTCAGCCGGGGGCTTGATCATCTTGGACACCGCGCCGACGACGCAGTCGACGCCCAGCGCCGTGAGCTTCTTCTGCAGGTCGAACCCGGTCACGCCGGACTCGTAGACGCACTTCGCGGCAGGGTCGAGGGATCCCATCCACTCTGCGACGGCCGCCGCGTCGTAGGCGAAAGTGGCCGAGCGGACCTCGCCGGTCATCGCGTCGAGGGCGACGGCCTTTATGGATCGCGCGTGCACGTCGAGGCCGACGAAGGTGGTAGTATTCAACATGAGAGAGCCCCTTTCCATGCTTGTGGCGTGGCCGCCACCGGTTCGAATCAGACACTCGCCATTGTCGGCCTAATCCACGGGATTCGCATGCAGCAGGGGCTCTCAATGTTGCTATGTCCTGCTCATATCGTCTCGTTTCCGACCGGCGAAGCCTGTACGACATCGTCAACCAAAGTGCTGCCGGGCGATAGCCGAAAGCATTTTCCGTGGCCGTCGCGCACGGGCGGCGGTCGCCGCGCGGGCATCTGATACCATGGGAGCATGAGCAACCGAAATTACATCCCCCTGATCGCAGCCGCCATGGCAGTACTTGCACTGCTTGCCGCAGCCGGCGCGGGCCTCGCTCGCTGCGTGGACGACCGGCAAGCCGCACCCGCCGAATCGGATCCGCCCTACGTAAGCCCATACGACTGGTCGAATCTGGAATGGGACGGCGAGCGTGCCGTGTACATGGAAGACGGCCAGCCGACATCGCGGACCGGCATCGACGTATCCGTCCATCAGCACGAGATCGACTGGCAGGCGGTGGCGGATGACGGAATCGAATTCGCCTTCATCCGCGTAGGCTACCGCGGCTACACGGAAGGCGCGCTGCATGTCGATGATTATTTCGAGGCCAACCTGACCGGCGCCCGCGAGGCCGGGCTCGATGCAGGCGCGTACTTCTTCTCGCAGGCCATCACCCCCGAAGAGGCTGTCGAAGAGGCCGAATTCGTGCTCGAACAGCTTGGAGGGCGGACGCTCGACCTGCCCATCGCCTACGACCATGAGCCCATCGCCGAAGCCGACGGCCGCGCAAACGGCATCGATGCCGAAACCCTGGCAGCATGCACGGACGCATTCTGCCAGCGGATCGAGGAAGCCGGATACGATACGATGGTTTACGGAAACGCGCAGATCATCGCCATGTCCCATGGAGCCATCAACGATGCGCGCCCGGTATGGCTGGCGGAATACCACGCGCTTGCCCCTACCGCGCAATTCGATTTCGCCATCTGGCAATACAGCAGCACAGGAAGCGTCGCAGGCATCGAAACCGATGTCGATTTGAATATCATCATGCCCGAATTGCCGTGATCGAACGGCGTCTGAATACGGAACGGAAGTGATTCCATGAACGAAGTCCCTGCCGCAAATCCCGCAGGCTCAACCGAAAACGCTGAAAACTCCGCCCGAACCATCACCTTCGCCCTGATCATCGACTTGCTGACCGAAGACGGCCAGCTCATCGAGGCGGCAAGCTGTGCGGACCCGGCAAGCATGCACATCACCGGCATGTCGTTCGATTCGCGCGAAACCGCGCCCGGCCATCTGTTCGTATGCAAAGGCGTCCATTTCGAACCGCGGTTTCTAACCGCTGCCCGCGAAGCCGGCGCCGCGGCATATCTGTGCGACCGCGCCCATGCCGAAGAGCTTGCCGAAACCGCTCCGGGCATGCCCCGCATCGTTGCCGAAGACGTGCGCCGCGCCATGGCGCTCTGCGCGCCCGCGGTCTACGGCCATCCCGATCGGAGCATCTGCATCACCGGCATCACCGGCACCAAAGGCAAATCGACCACTGCATACATGCTGCGGTCCATCCTGGATGCGGCCGAGCGGCCGTGCGGCATCATGGGCTCCATCATGACTGACGACGGAATCGAGTGCTACGAAAGCCACAACACCACGCCTGAAGCCCCCGAGCTGTGGCGCCATCTGGCCAACACCGCCGCTTCCGGCCGCGACAGCATGGTGATGGAGGTCTCCAGCCACGCCCTCAAGTACGACCGCGTGCTGGGCCTGCCGCTGGACATCGCATGCTTCCTGAACATCGGACGCGACCATATCTCCCCTGTTGAACACGAGGATTTCGAAGACTATTTCACCAGCAAGCTGCGCATCTTCGAGCAATGCGGCATCGCCGTGGTGAACCTGGGCACCGCCGAGTGCGACCGTGTCCTGAACGCAGCCGGAGCAGCTGAGCGCGTCGTATGCTTCGGCGTCGAGGGCACCGGCGAATTCCCTGCCGCCGGCCCTGAAGCGGGTCTCCGCCTGGACGAGACGGCGGACGTCTGGGCCACGGACGTCGAATCCGGATCGGGCCGCATAACCTTCACCCTGCATGAATCCGCCGCTTTCGTCTCTGCCACCACCTGCGGAAACGAAACCGGAGAACGCGTCGTCCCCGTCGCACTGGGCATCCCCGGGCTGTTCAACGTGGACAACGCGCTTGCGGCCATCTGCATGGCGCGCCTCATGGGTGCCGACACCGACGCCATCCTGGCAGGGCTGGCGAACCTTCGCGTGCCCGGCCGCATGGAGGTCGTCCGCAATGCGGACGAGAGCATCATCGCCATCGTCGACTACGCGCACAACAAGCTGTCGTTCGAAGCGCTGTTCGATTCCGTCTCGCGCGAATACGCGCACCGCCAGGTCATCGCCGTGTTCGGCGCACCGGGCGGCAAGGCCTACGAACGGCGCGAGCAGCTGCCCAAAGCGGCCGCGCCGCATTCCGACCTGCTGATCTTCACGGAGGAAGACCCCGCGCACGACAGCGTGCGTGAGATCTGCGAGCAGATGGCCGCCGCGACGCCCGCAGGGACGCCGTACGAGATCATCGAGGACCGCGAAGCCGCCATCACCCATGCGGTCGACATCGCCAAACGGGACTTCGACGCCGGCATATGCAAAAGCGTGCTTCTGCTTCTGGCAAAAGGCGACGAGACCCGCCAGCACCGCGGCGACGAATATCCCGAAGTGAAAAGCGACCTGCAGATAGCCCGCGAGCTCTTGGAGGGCTAGGAGCCGGCGGCGCCGTATTCCAAGTTTTTCGGGTCCCAGAATCCCCTTGCCATAACAAAGCCCCAGTGTGACCTGGGGCTTTGCTTTACTCTGGATGCGGAAATGAGGAGACACGTTCGTTTTCGCCGGCCCCAGTCCCGAAACAC
>CAUWJA010000168.1:0-3669 GCA_963558905.1 uncultured Eggerthellaceae bacterium | reverse complement strand
CGGATCGGTTACGCAGCGTGAAGACGGTCCAGTCTGGCTGCCGCACTCCCAAACAGCGGATTCGCCGTGCAGGTTGGCTCGCCTTCGTGCGGCACAGAGACGTTCGCAAGGAAGCCGCTCGTCTGGCAAGAAGCCCGAGCCAAAGATTCTCCTTGCCAAAATGCTATAAACAAAGTAACATATCATCCAGAGAGAGGCGAAGGAGAGCGTTCCGATTAAGCGGACATGCGGAGGACGGCTGCATGCATCCAGACTGCGCGTCCGTGCCGCGAATTCCCTGAATGCGAAAGGAGCCCGGTATGCCGGCATCAGTTGAAGAGCGAATCATCGATGGCGTGTCTGTCGTCGTGGAGTATGCCGGCGAATCCGAGCAGCTGGTTTCCGACGAAGAGGTGCGCGCCTACATCTCGCGGAGCGCCGAGAAGTTTCCCAATGGCCATCTTGAGTGGATGAAGCTTGAGGTCGAAGGGGAAGACGTGGGCATCCATTACGGCTTGGAGCCCATGCCGTTCGATCGCATCCGCCGCATCACCGGATACCTGGTGGGCACCATGGATCGTTGGAACGATGCGAAGACGGCCGAAGAGCACGATCGCGTGAAGCACGGAGTGTCCGTCGGCTGCAGTTGCTGCGCTTAGGCGCACGATCCGCGCCTGCTCCCCGAGAGCGAATCGTCCCCTCGCGCGGACCATCCCCTCGGGCGAATCGTCCTCTCGCGCGGACCGTCTCCCTTGGCAACCGTTTCGAAGCCACCCGCACCGCCCCGCCGGCCGACGCTGCCAGCGGGGCGATTTCATGTCTCAGCGCCATCGATGCATGAGCCTATAATGCATGCATGCGCACATTATCGTCCACAAAGCAGAAATCCCTCGCCCTTGCCATCGTCGTAACGGCGCTTCTTGCCGTGGCGTTTCTCGTCGGCGAGAATTCGGGCATCCGCGAACTGTTCAGCGATGATGCGCTGTCCGCGAATCATCTCGAAGAAGTCGAGCATGACCTCGATGAGCCCGGCACCGTGTCCGACGGCCTGCGCCACGAGGTGCCATCCTCGCTCCAGGAGGCAACGGTGGTCCGCGTCGTCGACGGCGATACCATCGAGGTGTCCGTGGATGGGGCTGCACAGAAAGTGCGTCTGATAGGCATCAACGCCCCTGAAAGCGTTGCGGCAGATGCGAGCCGCAACACCGAGGAGGGAGCGCTTGCGGCAGCCTACCTCAAGTCCATGCTGGAACCGGGGCAGACCGTGTTCCTCCAATGCGATACGTCAGAAACCGATGGCTACGGTCGCTTGCTGCGCTATGTCTGGCTTGACCGCCCCGCCACCATTGCGGGCCTGACCGATCCAGAATCAGTGCGCACGCAGATGCTCAATGCGGTGATATTGGATGACGGATATGCCGTCGCCCACAAATACAAGCCCGACGATGCGTATTTCGAACTGTTCAAGTCTTACCAACTCGAGGCGCTCCATGCGAAACGGGGGCTGTGGGATCGTGGCGTGGAATGGTCGCGGGAGGTTTGAGATGGGCAATCCTTTAGGAACGGAGCGTATCGGCAGATTGCTGGTGCGGTTTGCCGTGCCGACATCGCTTACCCTGATGGTGAGCTTCGTCTATAACATCATCGCCCAGGTGTTCGTCGGGCAGGGCCTGGGTCTTGAGGCCGTTGCAGCCACCAACGTGGCCTTCCCTGCGACGACGATCGCCGGCGCCATCGCCCTCATGATCGGCGACGGGTGCGCCGCTAACATTTCACTGGCGCTCGGCCGCAAGGACCGGGAGGCAGCCGACCGCATGCTCGGCTGCGCACTGGCCATGCTCGCGGTCTTCGCCGTTTCCTTCTGCACGTTGGGGTTCGCGTTTCTGGAGCCCCTGGTCAGAGTTTTGGGCGCTTCTGGCGAAGTGCTGTCGGCCAGTATGCTGTTCACGGGATTCACGCTTGCGGGCATCCCGTTTCTCATGTGCAACATGGTGCTGTGCGCCATCATCCGTGCGGACGGCAATCCGCAATTCACCATGAAGGCCACGCTTGCGGGGGCTCTTGTGTCAACGGCTGTGACTCCGTTTCTGCTGTTCGTGGCGGACTGGGGGCTGGCGGGCGCCGGCGTGGGGCTGGTCGCCGGGCAGTTCGTCTCAGGGGCGCTGTGCCTGGCCTACATCCCGCGGTTCCGCTTCATGGGAATCCGTCGCGGAACCGTGGCGATTCGCCGGCATGAGGCGGCCGCCATCGTGCGCTTGGGGCTGCCCAGCCTGTTCACGCAGTTGGCCATGGCCGCCACGCAGGTGGTCATGAACAACATGATGCGCGTCTACGGCGGTCAGAGCTACTTCGGAAGCGAGGTGGCGCTGTCCGTGTACGGAACCATGATCAAGGTCTACCAGATCGCGCACGCGATGTTCGTCGGAGTCGGATCGGCAACGCAGCCTATCAACGGGTTCAACTATGGGGCGAAAAGCTACGACCGCGTGTGGAAGTGCCTGAAACTGTCGCTGACGGCGGCCTTCGTCATCTCGGCCGCGTGGTTCGCCATTTGGCAGCTGCTCCCTGCGCAGATTGCGAATCTGTTCGTGGCCGGCGATCCTTTGTACACCGAATTCTCAACCATCTGCTATCGCACCTATATGGCGGCATTCTTCGTCTACGGCATCCCCATTGCAACGGCGTCGTTCTTCCAGGCCCTGGGCATGCCTCTGCGGTCCATGGTAGTGTCGCTTTCGCGCCAGGTGGTGTTCCTGATCCCGCTCGCATTTCTGCTTTCGGCGAAGTTTGGCCTGATGGGGGCGTTGATTGCCGCACCTGTCGCTGACGCGCTGTGCTTCATCGTCGCGGTTGTGGTCCTGGTCTCCGAGCTGCGCAGATGGCGCCGGGAGGGCAAGCTGGGCGCGTGATGCGCCGAGGCGTCCGAGGCCGGTCCTGCTGTCTGCCCCGTCGCCGAATCCGCGACGGGTCCGAATGCACGCCCCCCTTCCGGTCGGGCTTTTTCCGAATTGTGTCCCCTTTGCGCAGGTCCTGTCAAAATGCCGTCAAATCGGATTCTTTCCGCCGCCCGGTCGGACGGACGTTGATAGCATCGCAGCTGCAGACGAATTGGGAAAGCAGGTCCGGGATGCGGGCCGCACCCGAAGGGTTCGGGTCGAAGCGAAGGAAGGTTGACCATGAAGGGAAACGAATCCGCAATCAAACTCATTGCGTCGGACATGGACGGCACGCTTCTTGATGGTTCATCGCGTGTTCCTGAAGAAACGTACGAGCTGATCAGAGAGCTGAATAAGGTCGGCGTGCGATTCGCCGTCGCTTCGGGACGCCGGTTCGACACGTTGTGGGACTATTTCGAACCTGTGGCGGACATGGTCGACTTCGTGGCTTCCAACGGCGCTCAGGTGGTGGCGGACGGCCAGCTCATCGACCGCGAGGTGTATTCGCATGCGTCGCTGCGGCGCTTGCTGGAGGTGGTGCAGATGTTCGACACGCTGCATCTGGCCGTGTTCGACCGCACCAGCAGCTATCTGCTCGATGACCCTGAATGTTTCCAGAGCGAATTCGACAAAGACCTTCCGAATCCCGTGCGTGTGCGTGAATTGCCGCCGGCCAGCACCAGCATCATCAAGGCTTCGGTGTTCTGCGACGACGCGGTCATGGACATGGCGTACGCGCTGGGCCGCGAACTCT
>CAUWJA010000167.1:0-3707 GCA_963558905.1 uncultured Eggerthellaceae bacterium | reverse complement strand
TAATATGAAAATGGATCGCAGGCTGTCTTGCCTGTGGTTAGCGATCAGAGCGGACGACCCGCGTTGGGGCGTCGCATTGCCCGCATTTTTGTCCAGCGCGGGACAAAAACGGAGGCAATGCGACGTTGCGGAAGAGTCAGTCCGTCACCACGTCATAGGGCCAGTCCCTGATGCCGCCGAAGTCGTAGACCTGGGTGTATCCAAGGCCGGCAAGCGTAGCGGAGGCCGTGGCGGAACGGTTCCCGCTACGGCAGTACACCAGGACAACCGTGTCTTTGCCGGGAATCGCCTGTGCGGCGGTTTCGTCTGTGATGTCGGTATGCGGCAGCAGCACGGCCCCTGGGATGTGGCCTTCGGCGAATTCTTCCGCGCTGCGCACGTCAAGGATCACGGCGCTTTCATCAGCATCCATCATCCCTTTGGCTTCTTCGGCGGTGATGGTCTTCCAGCCCCCGTCTTGCTGGCTGCCTGCGGGCGGTGCGGTTTCGGTCGAGCCGCCGCTGCAGCCGGCGATGGCAAGGCCTGCCGCTAGCGCCAGTGCGACGACGGATGCTGCGACCAATCTGATGTGATTCCTCATTGCGGTTCCTCTCTCGAGACGGTGCTCGCCGTGCATGCTAGCACGGTTCGGCCATCGAACTTCCGGACCCCGGTATTCGGACCCCGGGATTCGGTCTGGCGGAAATGTCCGTTGATTTGCTTGGAATGAGGCTTGCCACGGAAGGCCCATGTGCTTCAGAATGCTTAACAATAGGTGAAGTATGCCTTAAAGCGGGCAGCCCATCGAAACAGGGGCTTGCCATGAGTTGGAAGAAGGAAGTGATGAATGTGAAGAAAGCAAGGGCGTTCGGTCTTTCCGTCGTGCTGGCTGCCGTTGTCGCGGTGTCGTCAGCTGCGGTCGCTTGGGCTGAACCGACCGACTCCGCGCCTGAGGCGCAGCCTGCCGCTGCCGGCCTCATCGAAGTCAACGGCGTCGAATACGGCTCGCTTGAAGACGCACTGGCGGCGGTTCCTGCCGATCAGCCTGCGACCATCAAGCTGCTGGATGATGTCGTCATCCCCGACGGCGCGAAGATGGCGTTCGGGACCGATGTCACGGTGATCCTCGACGGCCACACCCTGAAAAGCCTCGATACGGAAGACCGTCCCATCTACGTGAAGGCGGGCGGTTCCATCACCATCGACGGCACCGCAGCGGGCAGCTCCGTGGTGATCGCCGATCCGGCAGCCCACGGCCTGCTTGAAGCCGAGCTGGGTGCGGATGTGACCCTGAAGGGCGGCACGTACACGGGCGATATCAATAAGGATGGCGCGATGTTCCGCGTCAAGGCTCCTGCAGCAGGTGACACGAAGGTCATCCTGGAAGACCTGACGGTGGACACTAATTCTGCGGTGTTCAAGACCACGCCGAACACCATTCCCGGCGGCAGCAACTTCGAACTGCTGGTCAAGGGCGGCAACTATACCAATGACGGCTTGAGCCAGATGTTCTACACCGACACCATCGACCGCTCTCCCGTGACGTTCGAGGGCGTGACCGCGAATGTAAACGGCGGGTCGTGCGTCATCGAGCTTGCGGGTTCCCATGGCGTGTTCAGGGATTGCAACTTCGCCGTGAACGGCACCCATGCCAATGATTTCAGCGATACCGCGGTCTTCGTCGGCTTCATGGGCAAAGCCACCATCGAAAGCGGTACCTACACCTCCAAGGGCCACGGTGCCTACATCGGAACCTCCGGCGGCGAAATAGAGGTGATGGGCGGCACCGTCCAGGGCGATAAGGGCAGCATCCAGGCCTCCGCCGACGGCGGCACCTATACCGATGCCGAATCCATCGTCACCATCAAAGGCGGCACCATCGAGGGCAACCTTGGCGGCGTGACCCATGGCAAGGCAACCTCTGCGTTCATCGTGACCGGCGGCGATATCTCCGGTGAATTCGTGCTGAAGGAAAACGGTACCGGCGGCGACGCTTCGGCGTCTGTTTCCGGCGGCACGTTCGACCGCGAGCTTCCCGAAGAGGTTTGCGCCGAAGGTTTCGCTCCTGTGAAAAACGATGACGGCAGCTTCGGCGTCGCTCCGGCGGCAGAAACTGTTGCAGTGGTGACCGTCAACGGCGCAAGCGCCGGATTCCCCACGCTCGAGGAGGCGTTCGCTTCCGTTCCTGCGGATTCCACCGCTGTCATCACGCTGGTCAAGGATGAGGATATCTCCGATGCCGTGGCTGAAATCGCCGTCGCGGCGGGTTCCAGCGTAGAGCTTGACCTGAACGGGAAAACCTTGAAGGCCGCCAACAACGCGGCCCTGGTTTCCTACGGCACCCTGACCATCTCCGACTCCACCGATGCTGATGCCAACGGCACCGGCGAAGGCGTCATTTTGGCTGTCAAGCCTTACGGTGCCGGGTACACCACCGGCATCATCGCCGCCAAGGATGGCGGCACCGTGGTCCTGGAAAGCGGCCTTATCGATTGCGCCACCGAGTTCGCTCCCGACAATGCGAACAAGGGCCAGTTCGGCCTCACCGTCATGAACGGGGCTGCCGATGCTTCCGTCGTCGTCAACGGCGGCAAGATCGTCGCGGGCTGGTACTGCATTGCCGGCAACGGCACCAATACCGCCCATGATGGAACCATCGTCGTCAACGGCGGCGAGCTGGTTTCCACGGCCGACTACGCCATCTACAGCCCGCAGGCAGGCGGCGTCACCATCGCCGGCGGCTCTGTCACCGGCGCGGCGGGCGCGGTCCACATCCAGCGCGGCGAATTGACCGTCAGCGGCGGCAAACTGGTCTCCCTGGGCACCGGCAACACCGGTAGCTGGGGTGACGGGACCAGCGGTTCCGGCAATGCCACCGTCAATTACGCCGGCAGCTACGGCAACGTGACCTCTGAGGTTATCGGCGGCACGTTCGTGGCCGAAGGCGATGCGGAGATTCTGCATGCGGGCAACAAATTCCCCGCTGACGTGGCTGTTTCCGGCGGCACCTTCAACAAGCCCGTCCCTGAGGACATGCTCGCCCTCGGTTTCGGCCTGGGCGAACCCGATGCGGACGGCAACTACGGCGTGCATCAGCATGAATGGGATCCCGGATTCGTCGGCGACGAGACCGGCCATTGGCATCCCTGCACCATATGCGACGAGAAGGGCGAAGTGATGCCCCATGAAGCCGCCGATGAGCTTGCCGGCGTCGTTGCCGCAACCTGCGGAGCCGATGGCTATACCGGCGACAAGGTCTGCAAAGACTGCGGGTACGTGCTGGAGAAGGGCCAGGTCATCCCTGCTACGGGCGAACATGCTGCTGACGGGTGGACCACCAATGCCACCGATCACTGGCATGTCTGCACCGTGTGCGGCGATCCCTACGACATCGCCGCCCATACGTTCGGCGATTGGACGGTGACCAAGGAGGCCACCGCCATCGAGGCGGGCGAGCGCGAGCATGCCTGCACCGTGTGCGGAAGGGTCGTCAGCGAAGCCATTCCCGCCCTGGGTGCCGGCACCGGTGATTCCGGTGACGGCGACGGTTCCGGCGATAAGCTTGCCCAGACCAACGACCCCGCAACGATCATCGTTGCGGGCGCGGCGGTTGCGGCTCTTGTCGCTGCCCTTGTGGCCGTCTTCGCGTGGAGGCGCCGCACTCACCGATAGTCCATGATTGCCGCTGTTTTCGGCAACGCAAGAAAAGGACACGGCTCAGGCCGTGT
>CAUWJA010000166.1:0-3709 GCA_963558905.1 uncultured Eggerthellaceae bacterium | reverse complement strand
TTGATTCGGTCCTGGTTGACTGCCGCGAAATCCCAAATAGCGGCCATTTCCTGAGAGAGAATATATGCCTGCTCTCTGAGAACGGTCTCGGTCTGCTGGCGGTTCATCCAATAACTGCCGAAAGTGCTGGCAACAAGAAGAAAGACGGTCGCAACCGTCACTGGAAATGCGATGCGATATTTCAGCTTCCCCCGAGAAATGGAAATCCCCCTCGTCTCCGCTGCAGCCGTATGCAAGCAGAAGCAATCCTCTGATGAATGATACATGAACGCTCAGAGGAAATAAAAGAAAGACGTTAAATGAAGGGGGCGGGGAAACTCGCGCGATACGGCGCCTCAGACTTCGCTCAGCAGGCCCTGGCCGAAGGCACGCTCACCACGGTCTGCCGCCTCGACGTCCGCAAGGCCCATGCCCCGAAGGAACCGAAACGCGCCTCGATCGACCCCAGGAACACATCGAGATACTCCTCGCGCGCTTCGAACATCGCCGACAGCACCTCCACCGCGTCGGCGGGCATGAGACCCGCATAGTGCGCCAGGTCGCGCCGATTCATCTCGGCATTGCATTCGTTGGTCAGAAGATAGTCGGCCACGACATCGGCCCTGGACATGCCGCAGGCGAGCTGGACGCTCGCACATACCACACCGGCGCGATCCTTGCCGTTGGCGCAATGCACCAGCGCAGGCTCGCCGCCGCTCAGAACCGCCGCCACGACATCGAGCACGGCATCTTCGTGATCGGCCATGACCCCGTACAGGAACCTCATCCGCTGCCCGGGCTCGCCGTATGCAGCCTGAACATGCTGCGACTTCGTCTCCTGGGTGCGCGCGGCGTCATCCTGGAAATCCACCAGGCACGTGCGGACCTCGAACGCCTCGCAGATGGCAGAAGGTTCCGGACTCATCGCGCGTTCGGTCTCTTTGCGCAGATCGTAGACCACCTTGACGCCCAAAGCCTTGAGCGCTTCGACATCATCGCGCGTCGCGCCGCCGAGCGCTCTGGACCGGAACAGCACAGGGCGCCCTCCGAGCCCATCCAGGCCGGCGCACAGACGCACTCCGAATTTCTCGCGCAAAGCAGCGGAAGGTTCTGCAGCCATGAGGCTCACCTGACTTTCTGACAATACGCGCGGAAGCGCGCGGGATCAAGCCGACCCGTCTTCCGCGCAGTCGGCGGGGCCGCCCGAAGGTGACCCCGCCGAACCCGACGTCGAACCAGCCGACGTCTCTGATTTAACCGATCATCTTGATGATGGTGTCGGCCACCACATCCGCATGGACACCTGCAGCAAGCACCAGGAAACGCAGCGCGCAACCGCCCGCAAGCGCTCCGACGGCCCCCGCCAACGTTGCGGCGTCAACGGGCTTTGCGGCAAGCTGACCTGCAGTTTTCGCAGCGGGCACCTCATCCGGCAGGCCGGCGGGCGCCTCGATGGACCCCTCGGGCTCCTCTTTCGCCATCAGGCCCTTCAACGCCATGGCCAGCGGCAGGGCAAGGCCCAGAACAGCCACCAGGCCCCAGAACCAGATGGCCAGCTTCCCGGACACGAACATGCCGGCCGATGCCGCCGCCGCAGCTCCGACGGGCGTGCTCGCATCGGCGAGCAGCATGCTGCCCAAGAACGCAGCAAGCACCACGGCTTCAAGCAGCACCAGCACCACGACGCATTTCTCCATGAAACGCTTCGTGCCATGGTCGATCGCTTCCTTCTTGGCCAGGGCGATCGAAACCACCTCCACAAGCGCCACGCCCGTGTCGAACGCCGACACGGTGAACAGCGCCGGAAGAAGCAACGTGTCCCAGAAGGGAACGTTTTCGGACGCCATGAGCAGCATGCCCGTGTAAAACGCCACGAACGCGCCCAAGAGGATGCCCGCAATGGCGAACACCTTGCGAACACCGCGCTCATGAGCGGCATACCAAGACCACGAACCCGTAAGCAACGCGGCGAACTTCCCGGTAGCCAGCACCGCAGAGACACCGAACGCCGCGATTGCGCCGAACGCGCCCCATGCGCCATAGGTCATCCACGACGTCCAATGGCTGAAGCTCTGCCACATGAGCAGGCCGCGCACCGGCGTGACCAGCTCCGAAAGCAGCAGCAGCAAGCCCACGATGAGGCTGATGGCCGCCGCCCACATGGAGACGCACACGATGCGCGCGTTGCGCTCCTTATCCTTCAGATACATGATGGCTGCCATGATGAACGCACCTGCGCCCATGCCGCCCAAGAACAGGTAGAGCGCGGGCTGCCATCCCCAAACCGATTGCAACTCCATATCCCTACTCCGTTCCGAGCACCAAGCACGAAGGATCGTTCGGCTCAGCGATGGGGATCGCCGATCCGTTCGTCACTTCGAGCAGCTCATCGAGAGGCCCGAACTTCAGCGCGCCGAACTTGCATGCGCGCACGCAATACGGATCCTCTTCGCCGATCTTCACGCCGGCCGACTGGCAGCAGTCGCACTTGTCCATGGACACCGAGTTGTACTTCGGCACCTCATACGGACATGCCTGATAGCAGTACTTGCAACCGATGCAGCGGTCGGGATCGACCTTGACCACGCCATACCCATCCTTCGAGATGGCGCCTGCGGGACACACCTTCATGCAGCTCGGTTCGGCGCAATGCATGCACGACGTCGAGATGAAGAAGGTCCGGCCACGGGTTCGCTTGAACGCAGAAACACGCCTTCTGTCGGGAGTGTCGTCGGAAAAACCGTTCTCCTCCCTGCATGCCTCGACGCACCGTCCGCATCCGGAACAGCGCGAGAGCGCCGTGAGGAAGGCATACCTGACTTCCTCGGCTTTCGAGCCTGAGCTCGCCTCACTGGCGGCCGCCTCGTTTCCCGAGACGGCCGCTGCGCCGAGAGCAAGCGCGCAGGCGCCTGCAGCCGATGCTGTCAGCATCGTGCGGCGCGTGATATTCACGCTTTCTCCCATTCAGATTCCTCGCTTTCACCGCCCGAAGGCGGAATCGCCTATTCTTCGACCTCGAACACCGTGCTCGAGCCCAGAGGAGACACCGTTCCGTCCTCGGTCACGGCACGCACGTCGAGCTTGTAGGTGCCGGCCTTTTCGGGCACGTAGTCGAAGTGCCAGTACACCCAGTTCTCCGGATCGGAAGACGACGTGTCGAACGACGTCCAGGTCTCGCCGCCGTCGAGGGAGAATTCGACCGCCGTCACCTTCGTGCCGCAGTCGTCGGCATAGCCCTCGAATGCGATCAGGTCGCCCACCTTGAAGCTGTCGCTCACGGTGTTGAGGATGCTCACCTTGGCGCGGTATTCGGCATCGGGGCCTTCGACCTCGGGAACCTCGTCGGATACGGACAGCTCGATGTCGGTGACGGCACGCGTGAAGTACTTGGCCACCGTGTCGGGGATCCACACCTGCAGGCGCTCGCCCTCGGAGAAGGGCTTGTCGCCGACTTGGTACACCAGCAGCGCCTCCTTCTCCATGACATAGGACAGAGGCATCGGCAGGCCGTAGCCTTCCGCATCTTTGAAGGTGATCGTGTTCGCACCGGCGCCCACGCCCGCCATCTCGACCAGGTCGGAGACCTTCACGCCCTTCACATTCGCCATGGCGATGGCAGGGCTCATGCCGCACGTGCAGCGCATCTCCGTGTTCTCGGCCTCCATGCGCTCGATCTCATCGAGTCCGATCGTGTACACCTTTTCGACGGTGCCTCCCACGTTGACGAAAT
>CAUWJA010000165.1:0-3715 GCA_963558905.1 uncultured Eggerthellaceae bacterium | reverse complement strand
CGACCTGCACACGGGTGTTCATCTCCATGAAGTAGAACTTGCCCGATTCATCAAGCAGAAACTCGATGGTTCCCGCATTGCGGTAATCAACCGCGCGCACAGCCTTCAGCGCGGCAACGCCCATGGCTCTGCGCAGATGGCTGTCGAGCGCCGGCGACGGAGCCTCTTCGAGCAGCTTCTGATGACGGCGCTGGATAGAGCAATCGCGCTCGCATAGATGCATGCTGTTTCCGAAATTGTCCGCAAGAACCTGCACCTCGACATGGCGGGGACGCAGCACCAGCTTCTCAAGATACACGTCATCGTTGCCGAATGCGGCAGCAGCCTCCGCTTTCGCTGCCATGAATGCGGTCTCCAGATCGGAAGGATGATGGACCTCGCGCATGCCCTTGCCGCCGCCGCCTGCGGAGGCCTTGATCAGCACGGGGTAGCCTACACGGCTGGCGAACGCACGGGCCTCCTCGACGCTTTCAACCACGCCGTCGCTGCCCGGAACGGTCGGAACGCCGCACAGCATCATGGTCTCACGGGCGGCAGCCTTGTTTCCCATCCGCTCGATGCACTCAGGCGAAGGGCCGATGAAAACGAGGCCGTTGTCTTCGCACTGACGGGCGAAATCGGCATTTTCCGCCAGGAATCCGTAGCCGGGATGAATGGCTTCGCAGCCCGTGGTGACGGCAGCCGCGATGATGTTGGACACATTGAGGTAGGACTTGCCGGCAGGAGCGGGGCCGATGCATACGGCTTCATCGGCATATGCCACCGGGTACGTGTCTTTATCGGCGGTCGAATACACTGCGACGGTCTTCACGCCCAGCTCGCGGGCGGCACGCATGATGCGCAGCGCGACCTCGCCGCGATTCGCGATGAGGATCTTCGAGAACACGCTACTCACCTTCGCCCGGATCGGTCTTGCCCATGGGTTCGATATAGAACATAGGAGTGCCGAATTCCACCGGCATGCCGTCTTCGATGCATACCTCGCGGACGGTACCGACCTGAGGCGCGCCGATCTCGTTCATCAGCTTCATGGCCTCGACGATGCACAGGGTCTGGCCCGCAGCGACCTCATCGCCCACCTTGACGAATGCAGGTTCGCCAGGAGCCGGCGCGGCATAGAAGGTGCCCACCATGGGAGCGGCCACTTCAACCCAAGTCGAAGGCCTGGCAGGGGCGGCGGGCTGCTCGGGCGCCGGAGCAGGGGCGGGTGCAGGGGCGGCGGCGACCTGCGCTACGGCAGGCGCTGCAGCAGGGGCGGCGGGCATGGCCGAAGGCATGCGCAGGCTGACGCGCATTCCCTCTTCCTCGACGGTGATCTCGCCGACACCGGATTCCTCGACGGCCTTGATCAGCTCACGGATCTGATTGATATCCACGTAATCCTCCTCTTTCGTCTGGCTCGATTCACGCTCCAGCAGGAATTCGACTCGTTCAGCAGCGCGATGCTTGGTCAGATACGTACGCGCCTCGTTGGGGAACAGGGCGTACATGAGCACGTCCTCTTCGCAATGGGCCAGCTCGCCGATTTCCTCTTCAAGTTCGGCGAACGTGGTGGTGACAAGGGTGCCGGGGGCGATGTCGGGAGGCAGAACCTCGGCGTTGCCCACGACCTTCCTGAAAATATCGGGATCGATCGGACCGGGGGCCTTGCCGTAGTAGCCGCACAGGTAGTCCTTCATCTCCTTGGAGACCACGCTCCAACGGGACCCTGTAATGACGTTGAATACAGCCTGGGTTCCCACTATCTGGCTCATAGGCGTGACCAAGGGCGGATAGCCGACCTCGGCTCGGACCTTCGGGATTTCGCGCATGACCTCATCAAGGCGGTCGGCAGCACCCTGAATATCAAGCTGGGACACCAGGTTGCTCATCATGCCGCCCGGGACCTGGTGCGAATAGACCTTCATATGGGTCAACGACGAGACGCCGCGCTTGTAATGTCCGCGGCGGCGCACCTCTTCCCAGTATTCGGCGATCTCGAAGAGAAGATCGAGATCCAGACCGGTATCGTAACGGCTTTCCTGAAGAGCCGCGACGATCATCTCGACGGCAGGATGGCTGTTGCCGAACGCCAGAGGAGCGCTGGCGGTATCCGCGATGGCGGCGCCGGCTTCCGCGGCTTTGAGAATGTTCGCAGGCGCCATGCCGCCGACATAATGGCAATGCACATGCACGGGAAGCCCGATTTCGGCGTTGAAAGCGCGGACCATGCGTTCGGTGCGGTACGGGGTGAGCATGCCCGCCATGTCTTTGATGGCGATGGAGTCCGCGCCGAGGTCCTTGAGCTTCTGTCCGTACTCGAGGAAGCTGTCAAGCGTATGGACAGGGGAGATGGTGTACGAGATGGCGCCCTCGAAGTGGGCACCGCATTCCTTGATGGCCTCGGCGTTGTCCACCACGTTGCGGATGTCGTTCAAGGCGTCGAAGACGCGGAACACGTCGATGCCGTTGCGATGCGCGGCATGGATGAAATGATTGACGACATCTTTCGAGTAATGCTTGTAGCCGACAAGGTTCTGACCGCGCGAAAGCATGGAGAGCTTCGTGTTCGGCGTATGAGCCTTGATGGAACGCAGACGCTCCCACGGGTTCTCATCGAGGAAGCGGAGGCATGTGTCGAATGTGGCGCCGCCCCATGCTTCGATGGCCCAGTACCCCACCTTGTCCATCTTCGGCAGGATGGGCAGCATGTCGCCGAGCGACATGCGGGTGGCCCACAGGCTCTGCTGACCATCGCGGATGGTGGTATCCATGATTTGCAAACCCGGCATGCTTCACCTCGATATCTTCAGTTCGCCCATGTGCCACACGGGCGAAATCAGCGGTTTTCAAAGCATCGATTATACGGAATGGAGCCCGCACCCATGAAGCGGGAATGCGGAATACAGGTAAGTGACACACTTTGCCGCGCTAAAGCACGATAGCAGGCATTCCGGCGGTCGCTCGGCCCCGCATGCCCGGTGAAGCGGCAATGCCGATGCGACGGCCCCCCGCAGGCCGGTCGCAAACTTCCGAACAAAAGCAGAATGCCCCGGAACCGGGGCATTCGACGCGTATCGATCAAAGGCCGCAGGGGCGCTCCGAGGAACGCAGCGGACCTGCGAGGGATGACGGCCTTTAGAGGCGCTTCACCACGCGGCCGTCGCGGGTGTCGATCTGCAGGATGTCGCCCACATTGACGAACATGGGGACCTTCACCTGGGCGCCGGTCTCAAGCGTTGCAGGCTTGGTGGAACCCTGGACGGTATCGCCTTTGAAACCGGGCTCGGTCTCGGTGACCTCCAGCTCGACGAACATCTGGGGCTCGACACCGATCAGCTCGCCGCCGGCGTACTCCAGCTTGCAGGAATCGTTCTCCTTGAGCCACTGGGCGGTATCGCCCACGTGGTCGGCGGGCAGAGACATCTGCTCATAGGTGTTGGGATCCATGAAGTAGTAGTCGGAGCCGTCATTGTACAGATAGGTCATGTCCTTGCTCTCAAGGCGCACGGTGTCGAACTTGGTACCGGCGTTGACGGTGTCGGTAAGCACGCGGCCGGTGCGGATGTCACGCAGCTTCATGCGCACGAACGCACCGCCCTTGCCGGGCTTGACATGCTGGAACTCGGTGATGGTGCACATCTTGCCGTTGTAGATAATGCACATGCCGTTCTTGAAATCGGCGGTAGAGATTGCCATGAATATATCCTCCTGGGGTTTCCTATAAGCCGTTAGA
>CAUWJA010000164.1:0-3743 GCA_963558905.1 uncultured Eggerthellaceae bacterium | reverse complement strand
TACCAGGAGCTCACCCGCATCAACAAGGCGTTCAGGGAGGGTCTGCTGGCAGACAACCGGGCCATCAACGACGCCATCGGCTCCGTTCTTTCCCGCGGCAGCGTCCTTCATATCATGGGCCTGCTTTCAGACGGAGGGGTCCACTCATCCGATGAGCATCTGTTCGCGCTGATCGAACATGCACTCGCATCCGATGTGCAAAGCATCCGCATCCACTGCTTCATGGACGGCCGAGATGTTCCTCCCAGCAGCGGCGCAAGCTATATGGCGAAACTGCAGTCCTTCATCCGTTCCGAACATGCTGAGGACCGTGTTCGGATAGCAAGCGTTTCAGGGCGATATTTCGCAATGGATCGCGATAAACGCTGGGACCGCGTAGAACGCGCATATGATGCCATCGTTTCGGCAGACCCTTGCGTAACTGCCGAACCTTTGCAGGTCATCGACGAATCCTATGCTGCCGGCATAACCGATGAATTCATCGAACCCGTCGCATTCGATGCGCGCGGCATCGAAGATGGGGATGCGGTCATCTTCTTCAACTTCCGTCCCGATCGCGCACGCGAAATCACCCGCGCAATCGTCGATCCCGACTTCGATGGATTTGAGCGCAAAACCACCGTCGACGTATCGTTCGTCTGCTTGACAGAATACGATCCCCTCATCGACGCGCCCGTTGCGTTTCCCAAGCAGTTCCCCGACAACGTGCTGGCCGATGTGCTCGCCCATGAAGGTCTCAGCCAGTACAGGATTGCGGAAACCGAGAAATACGCCCATGTGACGTTTTTCTTCAACGGAGGAATCGAAGAGCCGAAAGCGGGGGAGCAGCGGGTCCTCATTGCAAGTCCCAAAGTTGCCACCTATGATCTTCAGCCTTCCATGAGCGAGCCCGAGGTGGCCTCAACCTTGGCTGCCGCGATAGAGGCCGATGCAGCAGATGTCTACATCGTGAATTTCGCCAATTGCGACATGGTCGGCCACACGGGATCCGCAGATGCCGCCATTCAAGCTGTCGAAGCGGTCGATGAGGGCGTCGGCCTGGTCATCGAGGCGATCCGCAGCAAGAACGGGTTTGCGCTTGTGACAGCTGACCATGGAAACGCCGATAAAATGTTCGCGGCAGATGGATCACCGCATACTGCGCATACCACCGCTCCCGTTCCGTTGATCCTTGTAGATGCAACAGGGCAGAATCTGGAATTCAAAGCAGATCACGGTGCGCTGTGCGACATAGCGCCCACATTGCTCGCCGCGATAGGGATCGAGATTCCTGAAGAATTCAGCGGTCGCAATCTCCTTTCCTGATACGGTAAGGGAGATTTTACCCACTTTCGCATACTAAAGTGCTATCATAGCGCCACATCGTGCACATCAAGATGCCGGAGACTTCGCTTCGGCATCTTTCATATACAGGCGCGTGTGCCGAGCCCGTCTGGCCGCATCGCTTCAAAGGAGGCTTACATGATCGCAATCATCAAACAGGGCACAACGCAGGAGAGCTTAGACTACCTGCTCAAAACGCTTGAGGAGAAGGGCGTCCAAACCCATGTCATCGTCGGCGAGAAGCAGACCATCGTCGGGCTGATCGGCGACACGACATCCATCGATCCCTATTTGCTGGAATCCATGGATCCCGTTGAGGCTGTCCGCCGCGTATCGGAGCCTTTCAAGAAGGCCAACCGCAAATTCCATCCCGACGACACCGTAATCGAAGTTGGCGACGTGAAGATCGGCGGCAAAGGCAACTTCGTTGTGATGGCCGGTCCCTGTTCCGTCGAAAGCGAAGAGCAGTGCATGACCATCGCAGCAGCCGTCAAACGCGCGGGTGCCACCGTTTTTCGTGGCGGTGCATTCAAGCCCAGGACATCACCTTACGCGTTTCAGGGAATGGGAAAGGAAGGCCTTGAGATCCTTTCCGCAGTGAAGAAGGAATTCGGCCTTCCCATTGTCACCGAGATCATGGATGCATCCGACCTCGATCTGTTTGGAGACATGGACATCCTTCAGGTGGGAGCCCGCAACATGCAGAACTTCACTTTGCTCAAAGAACTCGGCCGCAGCGACAAGCCCGTGCTCCTGAAGCGCGGCATGTCCGCAACGCTTGACGAACTGCTCATGAGCGCCGAATACATCATGTCGGAAGGCAATGAAAACGTCATGCTGTGCGAGCGCGGCATACGCACGTTCGAGAAACGCACGAGGAACACCTTCGACGTGAGTGCGATTCCGGTTTTGCGTGAGCTGACCCATCTTCCCATCATCGCCGATCCCAGCCATGCCACCGGCTACACGCGATTCGTGACCCCTGTGGCATGCGCCGCCACCGCTGCTTTGGCAGACGGTCTGGAGGTCGAAGTCCATCACGATCCCGCCCATGCAGCCTCCGACGGCGCCCAAGCATTGCTTCCGGGGCAATTCTCTGACATGATGCGCCGCGTCGGCATCATCCGCTCTGCCGTCACTGCGGAATGGTAACTGCCATGCCCCACGCAATGGACAACCGAAAAGCACGCACGGTCGGCATCGTCGGTCTCGGACTTATCGGCGGCTCTTTCGCGAAGGCCTACGCAGATGCAGGCGTCACCGTGTATGGATATGACATAGATGAAGGAACCGTCCAAGCCTCGCTTTCCGAAGGAACGCTTGCAGCCCGACTCTCCACTGAGCGAATCACGCAATGCTCGGTGATCATCATAGCGCTGTATCCTGAAGCCACCCTGGATTGGTTGCAGGAAAATGCACGCTTCATACGGGCCGATGCCCTGGTGATCGACTGCGGCGGCGTCAAACGGGCGATCTGCGGCCCCTGTTTCAAGCTGGCCGGCAGATTCGGATTCACGTTCGTCGGAGGGCATCCCATGGCCGGAACGCACCATAGCGGCTACCGACACGCTCGAGGCGATCTATTCGCAGGTCAACCGATGGTCTTGGTGCTTCCGCCTGATGCGGGGCCGGAGATTGGGCAGCGTGTTCGTGAATCGTTGATCCCTGTAGGGTTCGGCTCCTTCTCGGTCACCAGCGCTGAAGACCACGATAGGATAATCGCCTACACCTCGCAGCTCGCCCATGTCGTATCCTCGGCATTCATCATGAGCCCTACCGCCCTTCTCCATAAAGGGTTTTCAGCCGGAAGCTACAAAGACCTGACCCGCGTGGCAGAGCTCAATCCTGATATGTGGACGGAATTGTTCATGGACAATGCCGATTTCCTCGGCAGCGAAATCGATGAGATCATCGGACATCTTGAAGAATACCGCAAAGCCCTGGCGTCCAAGGACGCAATGATGCTGCATGATCTGCTGTCACGCGGATCGGCTGCAAAGCTCGCCGCCGACGGCCGCTATCCGGAATCGAAGGTGAACTGATGGCACGCATCACCGTCCAAGCATCGCGCACCTACGAAATCCTTGTCGACGAACAACCGCTCGAAAGCCTCGGATACTTGGCCAAGACGGTGACAAATGCATCTAAAGCCCTGGTCATTTCGGATGCCAACGTTGCGCCGCTCTATGCAGATTCCGCAATCCGTTCGCTTGCTGAAGCGGGCATACCGTCCTCGCTGTTCTCCTTTCCGGCGGGAGAGGCCTCGAAAACGCTTTCAACCTATGCGTCCTGCCTCGATGCATGCTGTGAAGCGGGTTTGTCCAGAAATGATGTCATCATCGCATTGGGCGGCGGCGTAGTCGGAGATGTTGCAGGCTTCACTGCTGCAACATACATGCGGGGATGCTCATGCATCCAGG
>CAUWJA010000163.1:0-3743 GCA_963558905.1 uncultured Eggerthellaceae bacterium | reverse complement strand
TTGCGGCGCTCAAACGTGATTACGATACTGAAGGAGCTGATAAATAGTGGCGGATGAACAGGGGAAACCGTATCGAAAGGGGCCAGGCGGCGATTCTCGGGGACAACGCTCCGGCCGTCGGGACTTCAAGCCCGGATCGAAGGGCGGTCAGAAGGCGGGCTTGCGTTCGGATGGCCGCGATCCCAAGCGTGATTTCAAGCCCGGCGACCGCAACGGCAAGCCCGGCGACCGCAGCTGCGGCCCCAGGGACGGCTTCAAGCCGAATGACCGCGACCGCGGCCCCAGGCGGGACTTCGGCTCCGACAGCCGCGGCCCCAGGCGGGAATACAAGCCCAACGACCGCGGCCCCAAGAAGGACTTCAACTCCGATGCCCGCACATCCGGTTCCGAGAACCGTCGTCCGAAGTCCGCGGGAAAGTCTGCTGCCAAATCGGGCGTCGGCAAAGCAGTCGTTTCCCGGTCCGATGCGGCCGTTGCCGGCTTGGACCGCAAACCCTACGGTCACGATCTGCGCGGCACGGTGAAGTCCGGTCGTCCGGGTTGCGGCCGCGACGACGACAGGTTCGGCCGCGGTGCTTCGGCCCGTCCGGCCAAACCCAAGGCGCCTTCCATCAAGTTGCCTGAAGCGGATAAAACCATCATGGTGACCGATGTGGATACGGGCATGGAAGTTGCCGTCGCCGTCCGCGACGCCGGCAGCGACCAATTCGCCGCACGCCTCAAGCGTGTTGCCAAGGAGCGCCGCAAATGGGCGCGCAAGGAGGATATTTCCTGCTATCGCGTCTACGATGCCGACTTGCCCGATTTCGCCGTCGCCATCGACCGCTACGATGGCGTGTGGAAAAGCGAGGGCGAAAGCTACCTGTGCATCGCCGAGTACGAGGCTCCGGGCATGATCGATCCCGTGAAGGTTGCATCGCGCTTCGCAGATGTCGCGGCCATTGCCCCGGTGGTGCTGGGGATTCCTGCGGACCACGTGTTCACCAAGACGCGTCGTCGTGAAAAAGGCGGCGGCCAGTACACCGACCAGCAGAAGGGCAATTTCGTTGCCTACACCCAGGAAGCGGGCAATGTTTTGCAGATCGACCTGGGGGGATATCTGGATACGGGCATTTTTCTGGACCATCGCGTGACACGTGGCATGGTGGGGGAGATGGCGGAAGGGAAGAGCTTCCTCAACCTGTTCTCTTATACGGGAACCTGCACGGTGCATGCGGCCGTCGGCGGTGCGCGGAGCACGACCACGGTCGATCTTTCCCAGACGTACCTGAACTGGGCGCGCCGCAATATGGAGCTCAACGGGTGCACCGGACCGGAGCATTCCTATGTGAGGGCCGATGTTCTGCAGTGGATCGCCGCCGAATGCGAGACGGACAATCGCTACGACTTGATTTTCGTCGATCCGCCCACGTTCTCGAATTCGAAGGCCATGGGCAAAGACACCTGGAGCGTCCAGCGCGACCATGTGAAGCTTTTGTCCCATGTGGTCAGGCTGCTGACGCCGGGCGGGCAGGCTGTGTTCAGCTGCAATCTGCGCGGATTCAAGCCCGACGTTGAGGAACTGGCGAAGGCGGGTGTCGCGCTGCGGGATATCACCGAGCAGACCATTCCGCACGACTTCGAGCGCAATCCCAAAATCCATAAGTGCTATATCGCAACGCGCCTGGACTGATCCGGGCGCGCTGTCTTGTCTGCGTGTTGCCATGCTGGGTGCAGCGCCGAGCTGGGCGCATTGCCGAGCTCGGAGCAGCGCCGAGCTGGGCGCATTGCCGAGCTCGGAGCGGTTTCTGCGGCGAATTGCACGGATTTTGCATCATTAGGGTGACTTTGTCGGGGATTCGGGCCTGATGGAGGCTAGTCCTTGTCCTGAATATGGGACTTTAGATTCTGAATCCATACAAAAGGGGTCGTTTTGGTCCGGTAACGCCCGTCAATCCCCGACAAACTCGTCAGATTGATGTAAAAACCCGGCAAATCCCGGCAGATTCTCATTAGCCGCGGGAAGCGGTTCCCCCGCGGCTGCTCTCGGAGCCGTTACGAGCGGGCCAATCCGTCGACGGAGAGGATTTCACCGGAAACATAGCTCGCCAGGTCGGATGCCAGGAACAGGCATGCGTTGGCGATGTCCTCCGGTTCGCCCATGCGTCCCATGGGAATGGTGGCGATCAGCGGTTTGATGATTTCCTCGGGGAGGGCGTCAACCATGTCGGTATGCGTGATGCCCGGTGCCACGGCGTTGACGCGGATTCCGTCGGCGGCGAGCTCGCGCGCCAGCGAGATGGTCAGTCCGTTGACGGCGAACTTCGATGCGGGATAGGCGCATCCGGAAGGCTGCCCGTAGCGGCTGACCATCGAGCTGGTGTTGATGATCGAACCGCCTTCGCCCTGTTCTTTCATGATGCGCGCCGCGGCCTGCGTGCAGAAGAACGTGGCGTTGACGTTGAGCTCCATGGTTTTGCGGAATGCCTCGGGGTCATAGTCGTAGATGCTCTCGCGGGCGCTGACGCCGGCGTTGTTGCACAGGATGTCCAGGCGGCCGAACTCTGCGACGACACGCGCGAATTCTTCGGCGATGGAGGCGGGGTCGGACAGGTCCGGCGTGATGCCCATGGCTTCGCCGGGCAGCTGTTCGCCGGCGAGCTTTTCAAGTGCCGCATCGACGGTCTCCTGGCGCGATCCCGCGAGTGCGACATGCGCTCCCTCGGCGAGGAACTTCTTGACCATTGCGAATCCGATGCCGCGCGTTCCGCCGGTGATGATTGCGACTTTTCCATCGAGCATGCCCATGGCAGCCTCCTTTACTGAGAGTTGGCAAGAATCCGAAATCCGCCTGCATGGTGCGCGGCGAAATATCGTAAAAGCAAGCAAAATTATATATCGTTTGCGGCTTGAATCCGAGGTTTGCCGACTTGATTCCGTTCAATATGCCTCTGCGCGGATATCGGATAGATAATCCGATGCGCCGAGCATGCGTTAGGGGTAGAGTCGAACGGTGCAATTCGATGGATTCGTACGCCGGCATGCGCTCTGCCGTGCGCTGTCTGCGAATCCGCACCGCATCATCGAAGAAAGGCAATCAGGATAGGGGATAGAACATGGCACAGGTAATCAAGCCGTTGTACACGCCGCGCTACGTGCCGTCAGGCGATGAGGTCGCGGTCATCAAGACCAGCAAGGGAACCATTCGGGCGAAGCTCAACGGGAAGACCGCGCCGGTCACCGTCGGCAACTTCGTGGAGCTGGCTGCCAAGGGTTTTTACAACAACCTGAACTTCTACAACCGCAAGGAAGGCGATGTGGTCGTAGGGGGCTGCCCCATCACCCGGCCGTTGCGTCCCCAGGAGGTCCGCATGGCTGTACGGGAGCAGATCAGGGGCGTACAAACGGGCATGGGCGACGCCGGTTACAACATCCCCGACGAAAGGGCTGACAAATACGAGAACCACCACGTTGACGGCACGTTGTCGCTGACCCATAAGGTCATGCCGAACAGCGGCAGCTGCCAGTTTTTCTTCTGTCTGGCCGATCATCCTGAATTCGATGACCGCTTTACGGCGTTTGGCCGGGTTATCGACGGGATGGATGTTGTCCATGGTCTGAGGATGGGCGACGAGATCGAAAGCGTGGAGATAGAGGGCGCCCATGAGCTTCCCGACGATTCGCTGATTCCCGAGACCATCACCGTTGCCGATGACGAAGGCGAGTACGAGGAGCCCAACCCGGACTTCCTCGCGATGAAGGCG
>CAUWJA010000162.1:0-3746 GCA_963558905.1 uncultured Eggerthellaceae bacterium | reverse complement strand
CTTTCCTGCTTGTAGGTGCTCTCATGTTCCTCGTCGATGATGACGAGCCCCAGATTGTCGACGGGGGCGAACAGGGCGCTTCGGGCGCCGACGACAACACGGCACTCCCCCGCCCTGATGGCATGCCATTGATCGAAGCGCTCGGTATCTTTGATGGCCGAATGCATCACCGCAACGGTATTCCCGAAACGTGACTTGAAGCGCGACACGGTCTGCGGCGTGAGCGCGATCTCAGGAACCAGCACGATGGCACCGCGCCCCTGCTGCAAGCATGATTCAATCGCGCGGAGATACACCTCGGTCTTGCCCGACCCCGTGACCCCATCGACCAAGACCACCTGGCCGCCGGCGGCCATCCGGGCCTGATCGATGGCATCCAGCGCCTTCGATTGCCCTTCCGTGAGGACAACGCGCTCTTTCGCCGCAGATGGAAACGACCGTGCCCCATTGCATGAAGCATCGAAACCATCATCGTGTTCCGTCGATCCTTCCGGAGCTTTCGGCTTGCGCCGACGGGCGGGAAGCTTCAATTCCCACTCATCACCGCGCTTGACCACCTTGGGGCTTCTGCCGACCGGTGTGAACAGATGGACGCAAGCGGATAGCGGGGCGACGCATGATGTGGCGATATGCTCGATCAGGCGAGCACCGCTCTCATCGAAATACGATTCGGAGAGAACATGCAATATGGGTTTGAGCTTGGAGGCCTCGTCAGAGGAAACCTCCCTGCGCTCTTCTGACATGATGTAGCCGACCGCTCGTCTACGGCCGAACTCCACCAAAACGGCGCACCCGATGGATGCGCCGTCTATGTGTTCGGGAACGACATACGTATACGCCGAATCAAGCGATTGCGTATTGATGTCGATTATGACAGAAACAAGCTTCACGCGATCCGTCAGCCGACCCTACGCCATATCGCAAGCAGCTCTGAGCTCTTCAACGCGGTCGCACTTTTCCCAGGTGAATTCAGGAAGCTCGCGGCCGAAATGACCATAGTTGCTGGTGAGCTTGTAAATGGGCCTGCGGAGGTCGAGTCGGGCGATGATGGCACCGGGGCGAAGGTCGAAGACGGACTTAACGGCCTTTTCAATCGAAGCTTCGGAAACATGGTTGGTGCCGAACGTCTCCACCATGATGGACACGGGATGCGCCATGCCGATAGCGTACGCAATCTGGACTTCGCAGCGGTCCGCAAGACCTGCGGCAACGACATTCTTGGCAACCCAGCGCGCCGCATATGCGGCCGAACGGTCAACCTTCGTGCAGTCTTTTCCGGAGAAAGCTCCGCCACCGTGGCGACCCATGCCGCCGTAGGTGTCAACGATGATCTTGCGGCCGGTCAAGCCGACGTCTCCCATGGGTCCGCCGATGACGAAACGACCGGTGGGATTGACGTAGATATCCATATCGGAGGCACGGGTGACGCCCTCGGCCTCGAAAACAGGATCGATCACATGCTCGATGAGCGCAGCGCGAAGCGTTTCGATATCGATATCCTCAGCATGCTGAGTGGAGATGAGGACCTTTTCGACCTGGGTGGGAATGCCGTTTTCATAGCGGACGGAAACCTGGGTCTTGCCATCGGGACGCAGGAACGGGCACGTGCCGTCTTTGCGAACAGCAGTAAGGCGCTCGCTGAGGCGATGGGCCAGATAGATGGGAAGCGGCATGAGGGTCTTGGTCTCATTGCACGCATACCCGAAGACCATTCCCTGGTCTCCGGCACCCGTTTTATCGGTATCATCGGCCGCTTGGCCGTGCTGGGCCTCATAGGATTCATCGACGCCCATGGCGATATCGGCAGACTGCTCCTTGATGGCGTTCATGACACCGCAGGTTTCGCAATCGAAACCGTATTTCGCACGGTCGTAGCCGATGCCGCGGACGACGTCGCGCACGATTGCGGGGACGTCGACATAGGCCTGCGTGCGGATTTCCCCCGAAACGATGACCATGCCCGTTGTGGCCATGGTTTCGCAGGCGCAACGGACCTGGTTGACATCTGCAGGCATGCCGCTGGGTGAAACGTAGCCTTTTGCCTGCAATTCAATCTCTTTGGCGAGGATGGCATCGAGGATGGCATCGGAAACCTGATCGCACAGCTTGTCCGGATGGCCCTCGGTTACAGACTCGCTGGTGAACAGAAAAGAAGCGCGCTCTTCTGACATGGTTCTCCATTTCTCTTTATGGTGCCCGACGAAACCGGGAGTACTTCGCAATCCTACTCAATGTACCACAGCCCGAAGAATCCGTGGTGCAGCGCCCCGCATGCGACACGGTAAACCCATGCAAGAGGTCACCGGGCCATGGAGTGGCCGACAGCCTCGAGGCGCATCAGGTCAGATTCGGCCATTCCCTGATGGGGCCTGTCGCGGTACAAGCGCGCAGGGTCGTCGGGGTCGGCCCACAGCCGCTGCGCCACAGGTTCCCATTCGGCAGCAGCGCCACGACACTTCTCCGCAAGGGCGGCTGCGCTCTCTTTGGCCGTCAAGTCCGTGCATCGGGCTTCCGACAGCCCAACCATCTCAACGATGCAATCAGGGTTCTCCAGCATGGGGCATGGCCTGAGGAAGTTGCCATTGAATGGCTGACGCTCATAGTACTGCTTGAACAGAGGGGAATTCAGGGCATCGAGAAGCGACGCTTCCCGAATGTTCGCATTCGAATAGTGAATGAATACGCATGGCTCCACGTCCCCTGCAGCGTTGATATGAAGGTATCTGCGACCGCCCGCTATGCACCCGCCGACATATTCGCCATCATGCTGAAAATCAAGGGTGAACAACGGTTTTTCAGTCCGCATCCGACGAATGAAACGGTACAGATGCTCACGCTGCTGCGCAGTGGGCATCAAGCGGACCGGCGCGTCGGCTCCCACCGGCATGAATGTGAAAACCCATGCGAATAGCGCGCCCTGGTCGACAAGCCAATCGAAGTACGACTCAGATGCGATGGAATCAGCATTTTCGCTGGTATAGCAGCACGAGACACCGAAAGGCAGTCCGTGCTCACGCAGCAAGGCCATGGCGCGGCAGACCTTTTCGTACGTGCCCTCGCCTCGACGGGAATCCGTTGCGGCCATATCCCCTTCCGCACTGATTGCCGGGACGAAGTTCTTTACGCGCGCAAGTTCACCGCAGAACGCCTCGTCGATGAGGGTCGCGTTGGTGAAGCAGAGAAACGCGCAGTCAGGATGGCGTTTGCAGAGTTCGATGATATCGGCCTTGCGGATGAGCGGCTCGCCTCCCGTGTAGATGTAGACATGGACGCCAAGCGCTTTGCCCTGGGTTATGACGGATTCGATCTCGTCGAACGTAAGGTTGAGGCTATGGCCGTATTCGGCGGCCCAGCAGCCCGTGCAATGCAGATTGCATGCACTCGTGGGGTCAAGCAGAATGGCCCAGGGGATGTTGCATTCATGCGCCTGCCGCTCTCGTTCCTGCTTGGGCCAGGCTATGAGGTTCGCATCGACGAGAAACGTCTTGAGCATGGGGCCAACGACTTCCGGATTCATCGTCAAGATCTTCATCATGAGCTGATACCAATTGTTCTGAGATTCGATCGCCGACTTGAAAGCGGCACGCTGCGAAGGAAACAGCGCCTCAGGAGCGATCTTGTCGAGCGCGTCCATGATGCCGGGGACGCGGGCGCCGGGATCTTCCATGACGAAATCGACCAATCTGTACAATGCCGCCCGCTTGACGGAGTCAAAATATGCCACGATGACCACCAGACCTTTCTGC
>CAUWJA010000161.1:0-3837 GCA_963558905.1 uncultured Eggerthellaceae bacterium | reverse complement strand
TCCGTCTTCCAAACCCACCCACAGCGCAGGCTGGGCGACGCCGTAGAAATACAGGTTGTCCTGACCGATGAACTGATAGACGCACGCATCGGGGGAACACCACCAGTCCCGCACGGAATCAAGCGGCTCTCCCCGACCTTCGAGGGCTGTGGCGGAGAAGCTGATGGGGGCCCACAGGCTTTCAGGCCAGCACCAAACGGTCAGATCCCGCACGCCCTCCATTTCAGGGACGGGAACGCCCCATTCGACGTTGCCCGAAATGCGGAACGGGACAAGCGCCTTGCCGGTGCGGAAACGCACGCCCTCGGCGAACAGGATGTCGCGGGCGCAGTCGCGGTCCTCTATGGTGGCGAACTCGATTTCGAACGACTGCTTGCCCTTCTCTGCAGCGCGGAACACGTGTTCGGGCAGCTTGCCGGCAACGCGGCGGTAATCGTCCTCGAGATCGTTTTTGATGTACATCACCGGTGCCGCCAGAAACTCCTCGATGCCCTTCACCACCACCGGGCGCACATCTTCGTCGGCAGCCAGGCCGGCAGCCAGTTCGGAGAGCTGCGGACGGAAGTTCGGCAGATCGAAATACCAGTTGCGCACGGGACGCATTTCGGGAACTTCGCCCGAAAGCGTGGACACGGGGTTGATCAGGTCCTCAGGGCTGAACTGATGGCCAAGATCGCATTCGTCGGCATAGGCCTTCTCGGACTTGCACCCCTGCACGGGGCAGTGGCCCAGCACCTGGCGGCCGTTGAGGAACGCGCCGACCTTCGCATCATAGAACTGCAAGGTCTCCTGGGTTTTCAGGTGGCCGTTATCGTGCAGGCGGTGCAGCACGGAATCGGTCACCATGCGATGCACCTCGCCCGCACGGCCGATTCCCGAACCCTCGTAGATGGACAGTGAAATGCCGTATGCATCGAGCGTGGCCTTCTGCGCCTCATGGTTGCGCATGACGTAGTCGTCGATGGTTCCCTCGAAGCCCTCGTTCTCGCACGCCTTGCGATAGCCCTCCTGGATGGGGGATCCATAGCAGTCCGTACCTGAAACGAACAGCACGTTGTCTGCACCGATGCGGTCGCGCAGGAAGCGCGCATAGGCATCCGCCGGCACGAACACGCCGGCGACATGGCCGAAATGCAGCTGCTTGTTGCCATAGGGCATGCCGGCTGTGACCACGGCCCGCCTGGGCCAGACCACTCCGGTATCGAGGACATGCGAGGCGATCGCACCGTCGGCGGCATTCAGCCCGTCTGCAGCGTTGCTCATTTGACCACTCCTTCCGAGCCGAGCGATCCCAAAAGCTCTTCAACCGTCACATCGGACGCCGACGAGCCCAGGAGGTCGAGCAGGCTGTCCATGGAAAACGTCGACGTCAGCGGGACAACGTCATACATGCCGGTGATCCCGCCCAGCGATGCGGCGTAGTCGAGGGCGTTGTCGTAATTGCCCACCTCGTCGGCCAAGCCGTTGTCGACGGCCTGCTCGCCGGAGAACAGCATCCCGGTGGCAAGCTCTCGCACGGCGCCCATCTCCATGCTTCGGCCGGCCGCGACATTTTCCAGAAACGCCTCATTGATGTCGTTGACAAGTTCCTGGTAATACTCGCGTTCCTCATCGGTCAACGGACGGGTGCCGTACGAGGAGTCCTTTGATTCGGCGGAAGCGATGTTGTCGAAGCGGATGCCCAGCATGTCATAGAGGCCGGACATATCGGTGATCTGCAGGACGGTGCCTATGGCTCCGATTTCGGTGGTGCGGTTGACGAAGATGTAGTCAGCCTGGCTGGAGATCTCATATGCGGCGCTCGCATTGAGTCCGGCCGAAGAGACCACCACGGGCTTGCTGAAATTCTTGATCAGATCGGCCATCTCCTCGCCGGCGGTGGCCACGCCGCCGCCGGAGTTCACGCGCAGGACCACGGCTTTGATGTCGGGGTTGTTCTCAGCCTCGATGAGCAGCGAGCGAAGCCCTTCGGGGCTGCAAGCCGTGCCGTCGTACTGGATGGTTCCCGCAATGTCGATGACCGCAACGGTGTCCCCGAAGGTCTGCGTGGCCTCTGAGCTGTCACCGGAGGCAAACGAGCTGGTGAAGGCATGCGAACACGACAGGGCGCTCAACGTGAAGCCTAACACGAGCATGAAGACGCACACCATCGCGGCGATCCAGGGCAGCTTGCTTTTCTTGGCGGGCTGGGCAGCGGTTGCAGCATAGGCCTGCTGCGCGTACGCCTGCTGGGCGTACTGCCCGTAAGCCGGCTGCTGGACCTGGCCGGCTGCAGCATACGGCTGGGCGGCCGGCTGCTGGCCTACGGCCTGCTGCACCGGAGGCTGATAGGCCGGCGGCACAGGCGGCTGGGATGATGGCGGATTCTGGGGATGTTCGTTATAACCCGGAGTTTCAGGCATGTTCGTCTCCTTACGACAGGTGCATCCCCTTATAGTACCCGAAACGGCGCTGGCGGACATTGGCGCGATGATGCGCGCCTGTCAAATTTCCGGCAAAGCCGCATGGGTCCGCCGCAACGGCTGCAGCCGTCCGCGCAATCCGGTCATCGGGTATGGGCGGGCTTTCCTCCCCAATAGAATTCGAACAGATGCCGGCGTCTGGGATTCGTCGTTCCTGCAAGCCCGATGGTGGCCTTCGCAATATCCTCCGCTGCATTGGGACGGCGAAGGATTTCGCCATTGAGCAGAAGGCCCTTGAGGCTATGCGGATAATCATGCACATGCCGGAGCGTTTCCAGCAATTCGCGCGCAGTGGTCACATGCATGCTCGCGCCCAGGGATGTGAGCATCACGGTGTTCACCTTCTCCTGGCCATACGACCTGCCCAGCAGAATCATGGGAAGCCGCATGTCAAGGCACTCGGTGACCGTCAGACCGCCGGATTTGCAGATCGCCAGATCGCTTGCGGCCATGAGGGCCTGCATGCGGTCGACATAGCCCATCACCGCCATGTTCGAGATGCCGTGCTCCTGCTGCATGGCGAGCAGATGGTCGCGATACGCCTCATCGCGGCCGGGCAGGAAGACGAAATGCATATCCCCCATGGTCTTGAATCGGGGGATGACGGTATCGACAGCCGCGCGGAATGCGACATAGGGCTGCGGCAGATGGGCTCCGGCCATGACCAGCACTATGGTCTTATCCAAAGGAAGCCCCAGCTCGCGGCGGACTTCAGGAATATCGTAGACCGCATCGCCGACACCGCGCACAGGAATGCCGGTGATGGAGATGGCGCTTTCGGCCACTTTGCGGGGACGCAGCGTCTCAGCCATGGATTCGGTGGCCACACAGAACAGGTCGGCCTCTTTATGGGGCCACAGCCCCTCGGTCTCGTAATCAGTGGGAACGCAGACGATGGGGAACGCCTGCCCGGTGAGCATCCTGGCCGCTGCCGCGCAATTCGCTGCCGTGATATGCGTTGCGACGATGGCCGCCGGGCGACGGTCCGCCACAAGGTCGGTGAATTTCTTGAACATGACGTGGGACCAGATGGTGCCCCCGCCCCACAGCAGACGGCCCGTGAGGGTGAACCGCCACGTCACATCATAGAACGGCCGGGTAGGTCCTGTGAACATCGTCGCGGTCTTGTCCCCATCGATGGGCACGCGACCGAAATCCAGGATGTCGAGGACTTCGACATCGACCTGGGAGAGCCCTTTCTCGGCAAGACCCGGCCATGCTTCGTCCTTGAGGCGCTCCAATGCCTCGGCGACGGCGATGGCCGCACTGCGATGGCCCGATCCCACCGACGCATGGACGACGAAGATGACAGGCGCCCCACCGTCTTCGGCCGGAACCGCTTGATCGGGATGTTCCGTCATGGTATCGATGGCAA
>CAUWJA010000160.1:0-3861 GCA_963558905.1 uncultured Eggerthellaceae bacterium | reverse complement strand
TCATCGGGTCGGGCCCGGCGGGTCTTGCGGCGGCGCTTTATGCGGCCCGAGCGGGGCTTTCCGTCGTTGTTTTCGAGAAGCTGGGTCCGGGAGGCCAGATGGTATCGACCGAGCACCTCGACAACTACCCGGGCTTCGCCGAGGGCACCGATCCGTTCTCGCTGGCCTTCGCGATGGACGGGCAGGCGCGTCGTTTCGGCGCCGAAACGGTCTCCGAGGAAGTGGTTGCGGTCGATCTGTCCTCGTCGCCTGCTGTCGTGACCTGCGCCTCTGGCGATGCGTATCGCGCCCGCGCGGTCATTGCCGCCACCGGTGCGTCGCCGCGGCGTTTGGGGCTTGCGGGCGAAGAGGAGCTCGTCGGCCGCGGAGTGTCGTATTGCGCTACGTGCGACGGCGGGTTCTTCCGCGGCAAGACCGTAGCCGTGGTTGGCGGCGGCAACACGGCTGTGGGCGATGCTCTGTACCTGTCGCGCATTGCAAAGAAGGTGCACCTCATCCATCGTCGGGATACGCTGCGGGCCGATGCCGTGTACGTCTCCGCCCTACCTGCTGCGGATAACGTTGAATTCCATGGGAACGCCCAGGTCCGCGAGCTGCATGCAGCGGACGGATCTCTCGCATCGATCCTGGTCGAGCACGCGCAGGAAGATGGCGCCGTGCGCACCGAAACGCTGGCGGTCGACGCGCTGTTCGTGGCGGTCGGCAGCTCGCCGAATGCCCAGCTGTTCGCCGACAGCGGCGTCGAACGTGATGTTTCCGGGTATATCGTCGCAGATGAGACGGGAAAAACTTCCATTCCGGGCTTCTTCGTGGCCGGCGATCTGCGCACCAAGGCCCTGCGGCAGGTCATCACTGCCGCTTCCGACGGGGCCAATGCCGCCACCTCTGCGTTCGAGTACCTTTCGCTGACCCGTTAGCCGGTCGTTTCCGTCCCGTAACCCGCCCACGTTATAATCGACCGAAGCCGATGGCGCCCCGTGCGCCTCGGCTTCGATTGCGTTTGAGGGAGAGAGGTTTGTTTCATGAAACGTATCGTAAAGAAAATCGCGGTTTCGGCGTGCGCTGCGGTGCTCGCCGTCGCGGCCTTCGGAATCGCCGGCTGCTCGCAGGACGGCGCCGGTTCGGATTCGGGGTCTGAGCCCGTCATCCGCATCGGAACCATGCAGACGGAGGATTCGCTGCCGTTCTGGGTGGCGCAGGAGCGCAATCTGTACGCCGACCAGGGGATTGCCGCAGAGATCATCACGTTCCAGAGCGCCCAGGAGCTTTCCACTGCATTCGCAGCGGGCGAAATCGACGCGGCCATGACCGACGTGCAGGTCTCCGCTTCGCTCGTGGCCAGCGGCACTGACCTCGATTTGGCCTGGGTCACGTTGGGCGCCGACGCCTCGCAGGGGCGTTTCGGCATCATGACGTCGCCTGATTCCGGCATCACCGAACTGAGCCAGCTTGCCGGCGTTCCCATCGGCGTGGGGTCGAACACCGTGCCCGAATACGTCATGGACAAGCTCATGCTCGCAGCCGGCGTTTCCGAGGATGATATCGTGGGCGAAGAGATCAAGAAGGTTCCCGTGCGCTACCAGGCCATGGCCGAAGGCCAGGTTGCGGCCGCCGCGCTACCCGGCAGCCTTCTCGCGCTCGGCGAATCGCAGGGCCTCGTCCTGCTCGCCGATGACACCCAGGGTGAAAACATCAGCCAGTCCGTGTTCGCCGTGCGCGCTTCCTGGCTCGAGGAGAACAGCGAAACGCTCGATGCCGTACGCGTTGTATGGGACCAGGCCGCGCAGGCCATCAACGCCGATCCGGAGCAGTTCCGCAGCCTTTTGGTCGAGAAGGCGAATCTGCCCGAGCCCGTCGCGGCATCCTATCCGGTTGCCGTCTATCCCGAAGCATCGGTGCCCACCGACGACATGGTCGCTCCCGTGCTCGAATGGATGCAGGAGAAGGGCTACCTGCAAGCGCCCCTTTCCTATGATCAGGCGACCGGCATGCTGACCGCCGCCTGATAGGCCGAGCGCACGGCGGAGCCGCCCGGGCGGCTCCGCTGCGGCATCGGTCGGGCAGCCGGCGTGTTCGCTATTCGAACAGGTCCGCCGCACGCTTCATCTGCGCGACGATGTCGATTTTCTGCGGGCATACGCGCTCGCATGCGCCGCATCCCACGCATAGGCTCGCTTCGGCGCCCGATGTGTTCCAGTCGTAGTTCTCCTGCGCCCGATGCATGTCGCCGAAGCGGGTCAGGATGTTGAGAGACTCGATGATCAGCGGGATCTTCACGCCCGCGGGGCATCCTTCTATGCAATAGCGGCAGTCCGTGCAGGGTACGGCATCGATGTCGTCGATGATCGAGCGGACCTGTTCGATGGCAGCGGCCTCGCATGCATCGAGCGGCCGCGCCGCGCGAAACGTCTCAGTGTTGTCGCGCACCTGTTCGATCGTGCTCATGCCCGAGAGCACCGCCATCACGCCCGGCAGGCTCGCGCAGAAGCGCAGGGCCCATGAGGCCATCGACGCATCCGGATCCATTCCGCGCAGCACCTCTTCGGCTTTCGGGGGAAGCTTGACCAGCGATCCTCCCTTCACGGGTTCCATGATCACCACGGGCAATCCGTGCGCCCGTGCGACCTCGTAGCATTTCCGCGACTGGATGAGGTCGCTTTCCCAGTCGGCGTAGTTGATCTGCAGCTGCACGAAATCCATGTCGGGATGCGCCGCCAGCACCGTTTCCAGCGCATCTGCGTCGTCGTGGATCGAGAATCCCAGATGGCGGATCAGGCCTTGTTCGCGTTTTTCGGCCAGGTAATCCCAAATGCCGTAATCGTCGAATGTTTTCGTGAGCTCACCGCCCAGATTGTGCAGCAGGTAGTAGTCGAAGTAGTCGAGCCCCGTCTTCTGGAGCGATCGGTCGAACATGCTGCGGGCGTGCTCGGCATCGCGTGCCGCCCAGGCGGGCAGCTTGGTCGCCACGGTGTACGCATCGCGCGGGTGGCGGTCCACGAGCGCGGCCTTCAGCTCATGCTCCGAGCGTCCGTCATGGTATCCGTAAGCCGTATCGAAATACGTGAATCCGGCTTCAAGGAACGCGTCCACCATCGTGCAGACCTGCTCATGGTCGATCTCCTTTCCGTCTGAGCCCGCAATGGCGGGCAGGCGCATGAATCCGAATCCCAGTGGGGCGAAACCTTCGGCCATTTCCTTCTCCTTCCGCAGAAAACCTTCGGCGTGCAGCTGCCGTGCAGGGCCATCGCATGCTGACACCATTGTAGGCGTGCGGCGGGCCGTCCGCCTGCGTCACCCTGCCTGCCATCCGGTGGATTTCGGCGGGGTGCGTCCGTCTGTCTTGCGTCTGCGGTTCGTGTGGCGTCACCGGCATCGGGACGCTACAATATCCGGCATCCCGACTGCCGTCAGCCCGACCACCGAGGAGCAGCCATGCCCGTGCGCATCGAAGAGATCTTCCAAGGCCGCAAGCAGTTCATCGACCTGCTCCTTCTCGGGGACGAGCAGGAGGATATGATCGACCGCTATCTCGATCGCGGCCGCATGTTCGTCGCGTTCGGGCCCGATTCCCGCGCCATCGCCCAGTGCGTCGCCGTGCCGCTCGAGGGCCGCCCTGCGCCGGGCGCGCCTTGCGCGGTCGAGGGGGCTTGGGAGCTCAAGAACATCGCGGTCTCCCCGAGTCATCAGAAAAAAGGCCTCGGACGTCTGCTCATCGGGCATCTTTTCGACGCCATGCCCGAATGCGCGGCCCTCTACGCAGGCACAGGGGATAGCCCGCTTACGGTTCCATTCTATCTGGCCTGCGGGTTTGCCGAATCGCACCGTCTGCCGGGATTCTTTGCGGACAACTACGACCATCCC
>CAUWJA010000159.1:0-3869 GCA_963558905.1 uncultured Eggerthellaceae bacterium | reverse complement strand
GCTGCAGGTCCTCGACCGCCACGCCTTTGCCCCGGGCGAAGCCTTGGCAGGCCTTCGTCGGATTGCCGTCGGCATCGAAGGCGATCCTCACGGAAGGACCGCGGAACACTTCCTCCACCGCTTCGGTCTGCTCGGAGACATCATGGGCGATCACGATGAGACGGCGAGGGGTGGAATACACCTCGATACCGCCATGGGGAATGCGCGCCGCATCAAACGCTTCGCAGGCAAGTCCGCCGAGACGCTCGGTAGCCGCATGAAGATCGAATGCGGGAAGTTCTTCGGTGCCGATCTCGAATGCGAGGGTTCTATTCGCCATCGCAGACCTCCTCTGCCTTCTGAGCGGCAGGAGCCGCGACATGTTCAAGATAGCTTGCGCAGCAGGCTTTCGCGATGGTGCGCACGCGCAGGATGTAGCCCATGCGCTCGGTGGCGGAGATGACGCCGCGGGCATCGAGCAGATTGAAGGCATGGCTGCACTTGAGCACGTAATCATAGGCGGGCAGGGGCAGACCTGCCTCCAGCACGCGCAAGCACTCGGCCTCATAACGGTCGAATTCGCCGAACAGAAAATCGGTGTCGGCAAACTCGAAGTTGTACGCCGAGAACTCACGCTCGTTTTCCAGGAAGACGTCTCCGTACGTGAATACGGTTCCGTCTTCACCGCGGCTCCATACGATATCGTAGACGGAGTCAACGCCCTGGATGTACATGGTCAGCCGCTCCAAGCCGTAGGTGATCTCTGCGGGAACAGGACGGCATTCGAAACCGCCGACCTGCTGGAAGTATGTGAACTGGGTCACTTCCATGCCGTCGATCCAGACCTCCCAGCCAAGGCCCCAAGCGCCCAGCGTCGGGCTCTCCCAGTCATCTTCGACGAAGCGCACGTCATGCTCTTCGACATTGATACCTATGGCGCGCAGTGAGTCCAGGTAGAGCTGCTGCACATTATCCGGCGAGGGCTTGAGCAGCACCTGGAACTGGTAATAGTGCTGCATGCGGTTGGGGTTTTCACCATAACGGCCATCGGTGGGACGGCGGCAGGGCTGAACATAGGCGGTGCGCCAGGTTTGCGGACCGAGCGCTCGCAGCGTCGTGGCGGTATGGAATGTACCCGCACCCACTTCGTTATCGTAAGGCTGCAATACGACGCAGCCTCGATCGGCCCAGTAGCGTTGCAGTTCCAAGATGATCTCCTGGAACGTGAGCGCCTCGGGTTTAGCAGTTTGACCCATGGTTACAGCACTCCTATATGATTGAGCGGCCAATAGATGCATATCGCACGCCCCGATACCGATTCAGTATCGACAGCGCCGAAATAACGGGAGTCGGCAGAATGCTCGCGGTTATCGCCCATCACCCAGATGCACCCTTCGGGCACCGTGTAGGGATAGGAGATGGCGACACCGGGCATGGTATTGAGCGGAAGGCTTCGGGAGCCCTGCGTATACGGTTCATCCAATGCAACACCGTCGACGTAGACGACACCATCGATGAGATCGACGGTTTGGCTGGCCACAGCGATGACGCGCTTGATCAATGTTCGATCCGTAGAAGTGGTGGGATCATCGAAGGTGACCACATCGCCCGGTTCGACATCGCGGATGTAGTAGCTGATTTTCTCTGACCAAACGCGATCGCCGATTTCGATGGTATCTTCCATCGATCCTGACGGAATGGTGTACGCCCGCGCCACAAACGTGTTCACCAACCATACAAGCACGAGCACGGTTGCGACGAACATCGCCAAGGAAAGCACCTTATGAAAACAACCGGTGGTTTTGGGATCGGCATGTTGGCCGTAATCCATGTAACGCAAGCCTCCTATATGATGAAGGCGCCTTCAGACGCCTTCGAATGAGCTATTGGCACATGATAGCAAAAAGCTGCGTTCATCCTGGGAGATATCGGCCGTTTCCAACAAATCAGGGCGCAGATGCGCGGTCCTGACCAGTGACTGCTGACGCCGCCACTGTGCGATAGCGGCATGATTGCCCGACAGAAGCACCTCGGGGACATCCATACCGCGGAAACTCGCAGGACGGGTGTAGTGCGGATATTCCAGCAAACCGCCGTTGAAGCTCTCATCGACAGCGCTCATGTCATCGCCGAGAACGCCTGGCAGAAGCCTGGTGACAGCATCGATGACCACCATGCTGGCCAGCTCGCCGGAGGTGAGGACGTAATCACCCAGCGAGATAACCTTATCCGCGAGCGTATACACGCGTTCGTCAATACCCTCATAATGACCGCAAATGAATAAGAGACGGTCTTGGCCGGTAAGCCCGTGTGCAAGCTCCTGGGTGAAAGGCTCCCCTGTCGGAGCAAGGAACACCGTGCAGGGCATGACAGGGTGTCGCGCCGCAATGTCATCGTAGGCTTCGAAGATAGGCTCGCACTTCATGACAAGCCCAGCCCCGCCGCCATACGGGTCATCGTCGGTGGTACGGTGCCTATCATGAGTCCAATCGCGCAGGTCATACGCGAAAAAGTCAATCGCACCGCACGTCTGCGCGCGCTTCATGATGGACGACCCCATAACGGAGTCATACATGTGGGGAAACGTAGAGAGCGTTTCGATGATCAAGGATCTCACTCCTGGCTTGATAGCGAAAGAAGACCGGATGGAACGTCGGTCTCAATGCGACCGCCTTGAAGATCGACAGATACGATGAACTCGTCCACAACGGGAATCAAAACCTCGCCGAATGGCCCGGAAACGACCAGCAGATCCTGCGTTGGCATTTCAGAGACTTCTTCGACATATCCCAGCGATCCATGGGAAGCATCGATGACCTCGCATCCGACATACTCCCACCCATACGCTCCCATGCGTTCATAATCCTCCGGAAGAAGGTCGCGCCTGACAAGGCAGAATGAGCCTGCGAGCGCATCGGCGGCATCGCGGCTTCGAATCTCCTCGAACGAGACGCGCCAATCACCGCCCGAGGCAGGTTCGACGGATTCAACATGGGCGCAACGCGGACCCCTAAGAAGCGGTGGAACGAAACGAACTTCCATACCCGGTTCAAGGAAAAAGGGAAGTCCCTGCACGGAACGTGCAGTGAACTTCCCTTTCAAACCCTGGGATGAAATCAATTGTGCGACCTGAGCCCACGGCTTAGCTGACATGCTAATCCTCGATGAGCTCGACTTCCACCTCGCGACCTTCGGAAGCGGTGGCAGCACGAGCCAGAACACGGATGGACTTGATCACGCGACCCTGTCGGCCGATGACTTTACCGGCATCATCGGGCGCGACACGGATCTCAACGGTTTCAATGCCATCATCGGACACGACGGATTCCAGACGAAGCGAATCCTTGTCCTCTACCAGCGGCTCGACGATGACGCGCACCAGTTCGACTATGTCAGCGGAAACCTGCGACATGGCAGATTATGCCTGACGTGCGGTCTTGATCAGACGCGCCACGGTATCAGTGGGCTGAGCGCCGTTGGCGATCCACTGATCGACCTTTTCAAGGTCAAGCTCGATGGTGGAAGGATCGGTGTTGGGGTTGTAGCGGCCGACCTGCTCGATGACACGACCATCACGAGGGCTATGGGCATCAGCCACGACCACGCGATAGAACGGCTTCTTTTTTGCGCCATGGCGGGCGAGACGAATCTTAACTGCCATAGTATTTGAGCTCCTTTGTTGTTGCTTTGGTTACATACAAAAACATGCAAGCGCTAATGATATTACGGATAGCGCAAGATTTCAAGGTGCAACCGCGAGCCGGCCGCACCTTGAATATACGGTAGACGATTAATGGCGGCGGCGCGGGGTACGGCCATCACCATGGGAGTCATCGCGATCGCGGCGAGGACCCCTGTCATCACGAGAACCGCGGCCGGGGCGAGGCGCG
>CAUWJA010000158.1:0-3870 GCA_963558905.1 uncultured Eggerthellaceae bacterium | reverse complement strand
GTCGACTCCGAGGGCATAAGGCGCCTCACGCTCACGCAGCGCTACGTCGGCCGGTTCTTGCTGCTCGCCGCAATGGCCGTTCTCCAGGCGGTCATCTGCTGTGCGGGAGTGCTGTTCCTGGGGGTTCAGGCGGTTAACGTGCCGGCGCTGTTCTTCGCTGCCGTGGTCTGTTCGCTTGCGTATCTGAGCATCATCTATGCGCTTTCGGTCACCTTGCAGCATATCGGCAAGGGCATCTGCATCATCCTGGTGTTCGCGCAGATTCCGGGAGCCACGGGTCTGTATCCCATCGAGATGACTCCTCCGTTCTTCCAGGCTGTCTACCCTGTGCTGCCCTTCACATACGGCATCGGAGCGATGCGCGAAGCCATCTGCGGCTTTTACGGCAGCTCGTATGCCTCGTGCATAGGCATGCTGCTGTTCTTCTTCGCGCTTGCCATGGCGTTGGGCATTCTGGTGCGTCCGTTGATGGCGAACACCAACCGCATGGCAGCCGATCAGGTCCGTGAGAGCGACTTGTATGTCGGCGAGAACGTGGAGCTGCCCGTCCGGGCCTTCCGGTTCTCCCAGATCCTCAACGTGCTGTTCGATCGCGACGAATTCCGCGGCCAGCTGCTGGAGCGGCGGGCACGGTTCATGCGATGGTATCCGCGCTTCATACGGGGATCCATCGTCGTCGCCATCGCCGCTCCCGTGGTGCTCGCCCTCGTGTTCGCGCTTACGCCGGCCGAAAAGGTCGTCGTCCTCACGGTGTGGCTTGCTTCCCTGGTGGGGCTTCTGGTGTTCCTGGTGGTGCTTGAGAGCCTGCGCTACGGCTTCGACCGCCAGTTGCAGCTCGAAGGCATGAGTGAAGAGGACCTGATCGGGCTGTACGGCGGACGCAATGCCATGGAGAGGTCTGCTTCGCGCAACGGGTCTTTGCCTGCAGGCCGCCCGACGGCTGCCGTTGAATGCAGCGACGGACGCGAGACCGGGGATTTCGCTGTGCGCGGCGGTGACGAAAGGGAAGGGGGCGACCATGCGTAACATCTTCTTGCTGTTCCGCGACGATCTGCGTCGCCTGTTCTCCAATGTGGTGAGCGTCATCATCACCGTGGGCCTTGTGGTCATGCCGTCGATTTTCGCGTGGTACAACGTGATCGCCTGCTGGGACGCCTTCGAGAATACGGGCAATCTCAAAGTGGCGGTTGCCAATGTCGACCAGGGCTACGAGAGCGATCTTGTGCCGCTGCGGATCAACGTGGGCGAGCAGGTCGTTTCAGAGCTTCGCGCAAACGATCAGATCGATTGGACGTTCACCACCGAGGAAGATGCCATCGATGGGGCGAAATCGGGCAGGTACTATGCGGCTGTGGTCATCCCCGAGACCTTCAGCCGTGACATGCTGACGTTCTATCAGGACGACATGCAGCATGCCAAGATCATCTACTACGCCAACGAGAAGAAAAGCGCCATCGCGCCCAAAATCACAGATCGGGGCGCTGATGCCGTATCGACCCAGGTCAATCAGGTGTTCGTCCAGGTCATGTCGGATGTCGCCCTCAGCTTGGCGGATTCGCTGGTCACCTACATGGAAGAGTCCGATGCCGATGGCCGCATCGCGGAGCTTGCAGACCATATGCGCGATGCCGCCGACCAGATGGACCGAGCCGCCGAAGTGATGGTCCTCTATTCGTCGCTGACATCTTCTTCCCAGCAGCTTATCGCCGATTCTGCGAATCTGGTCGATTCGGCCCGCACCCAAATCGAAGGCGTTGCGAGCACCGCCCAGGATGGTGCCCAGGCCGCCATGGGGGCGCTCGATGCGGTCAAATCCTCCGCCGAGGAGCTATCCGCGGCGCTCGATGCGGCCGAGCAGGCGTTTTCCGGCGTGAGCGGTAAGATCGATGCGCTCTTCGACTCCGTTGACTCGGCGTCGGCCCAGGCTGTATCGGGTATGCGCACCCAGGCTGACGCGCTCGATGCCCAGGCTGCATCGTTTACCGCCATCGCGGATGAACTGAGGGCCCTGCAGGAGTCCGCGCCCGATTCGCTTGCTCCCGCCCTTGATGCCGCGATAGCTTCGCTTGATGCGAACGCCCGGTTCATGAGCGGTATGGCGACGGACCTGCGCAGCGCGGCGGACAAGATCGAATCAGGCAACGCGGACGTTTCAGCCGAGCGCGACCATATACACCAGCTTGCCGAAGACGCCCAGGCGGGCATCGCCGCCATGCGCGATGATTTCGAGCAGAACCTCAAGCCGGGGCTTCAAGACCTGGCTGACCAGGCGTCCGTATTTGCATCGAATCTGAGTTCGGGCATTGCGGCGCTCGACGGCTTGTCCGGCGACCTGTCGACTTCAGCGGGGACGGCGTCGTCTTTGCTCGGTCAGGCCGGCGCCGACATAGAAAGCGCCGCGGGCAAGCTGACAGAGATCGGGGAATCGCTGCGGGGTTTGGCTGACGGAATCGATGAGGCGCTGGCCAGCGGCAACCCCGACAAGCTCCGTGAGATCCTGGGCTCGGACATCTCTTCGCTCGCATCGGCCCTTTCGGCACCGGTCGGCATCGAACGCACCGCGGTGTATCCCGTGGCCAACTTCGGTTCGGCCATGGCGCCGCTGTACACAACGCTGGCCCTGTTCATCGGGTCCCTGCTCATCCTGGTCGCCATCAAGCCCACTGTTTCCGACCGTGTGCGCTCGAAGCTCGACGACCCGAAGCCCCGCCACCTGTTCTTCGGGCGTTTCGGAGTCATGAGCGTGGTGTCGTTTGCCCAGACCACGCTCATGGGCTTGGGCAATATGCTCTTCTTGCAGGTCCAGGTTGTCCATCCCGTCCTGTTCATGATGTGCTTCTGGCTCGCCGGCCAGGTGTTCACCTTCATGATCTATGCGCTCGTGGCCTCATTCGCCAATCTGGGCAAGGCCATAGCCGTTCTGCTGCTCATCGTCCAGGTGACCGGCTGCAACGGCTCATACCCGCTGCAGATCCTGCCCGGTTTCGTGCAGGCGCTCAGCCCGTATCTGCCCGCCTCCCACGTGGTCGGCGCCATGCGTGCGGCCATGTTCGGCACATACGGTTGCGATTTCTGGATGCATATGGGCGCCCTTGCGCTGTTCCTGCTGCCCGCTTTGGCACTTGGCCTGGTGCTGCGCAAGCCGCTGGAGAAATTCATGCATTGGTATGTCGAGCAGGTGGAATCGTCGAAACTGATAGGGTAGGGGCGCCGGGCTTCCGGCGTCCCCTGCTCCGGTTCTCGCTGCGGCGGATGCCGGCTAGCGCAGATTCTCGCGCGCGACCAGGCGCGTGGCGCCGTAGCGCTCGCGCAGCGCGGGCTTTTCGATTTTGCCGGTGGGATTCCGCGGCACGGTGTCGAAGATGATCTTGCGCGGCCGCTTGTAGCGCGGTAGATCCATGCAGAATGCCGCGATATCCTCTTCGGTGGCGTGTGCGCCTTCTTTGAGTTCGATGATGGCGGCGGCGATTTCTCCCAGGCGCTCATCGGGAAGCCCGATGACGGCTGCGTCTTTGATGGCCTCGTTGCTGCGCAGGAAGTCCTCGATCTGCACGGGGTAGAGGTTCTCGCCGCCGGAGATGATGACGTCCTTCTTGCGGTCGACCAGGAAGATGAAGCCGTCGGCATCGATTTCAGCCATGTCCCCGGTATACAGCCAGCCGTCGCGCAGTACGGAGGCGGTTGCTTCGGGGTCCTTGTAATAGCAGGTCATAAGGCCGCGTCCGCGCACGCAGAGCTCGCCGACATCGCCTGATCCGGCGGCCACGGGGCTATCGTCCGCGGCGCGCACTTCGGCTTCCCACTGCCAGCCCGGCACGCCGATTGCGCCCACATGGTCAACGTTCTCCACGCCGAGATGCACGCAGCCGG
>CAUWJA010000157.1:0-3890 GCA_963558905.1 uncultured Eggerthellaceae bacterium | reverse complement strand
CAGCATGCCGCCAGCGCGTATTACCGCGGAATCGGCGAATTCGTATTCGGTCTTGAGCGGGCATGCGCCGATCGCATGGGCGTCGCCTTCAATGAAGAGGATGGCTCGTTCTCGTATCGCAGATAGTATGAACAAGGTGTCGTCGGCCCATGGGGGAGGGTGCTGTGTTCGGCGAATTGGTGATCATGTATCTGTTCCTGGGCGGATGCGGTGCCGGCATGCTGCTGGTCGCGTCGCTGTGGAGCCTCCTGTTCCACCGCGGAGCAGACCGTACGCGCCGGGAATCCGATGTGTTCAGGACATTTCGCAATCGTTGTTTCGTCGCGGGCACTGTCGTGGCTGCGGTCGGCGCTGCCTGTCTGCTGGCTGATCTGGGGAAGCCGGAGCGGTTCCTTCTGCTGTTCTTCCGTCCGAACCAGACGTATTTGACGTTCGGGACGTTCGTGCTTGCCGCGATGGTTGCGTTGGGCGCGTTCCTTTCGATGGGCAATTGCCTGTATGTCCCCTGGATAAGGTCGAAGGCGAAGCAGGTTGCCGAAGTGCTGTGCGCCATTTTCGCCGTTGCCGTGATGGCGTATACCGGCCTGTTCCTGCGCGCGCTTGAAGCGGTAGCGTTTTGGGATACGTGGTGGACGCCTGTCCTGTTCGTCATGTCTGCCGTATCCATGGGAATCTCGGCGTGCCTGATCATAGGCTCCTCTCTGCGGGATGCGTGGGTGATCGGCCGGTATGCGTTGACGGCCCATAGGGTCCATCTGGGCGTTCTGCTGCTGGAGGCATTGGCGCTGGGCGCTTTCATGGTTGCGGCTGCGACGGGCAGAGGCCAGGCTCCGGAGTCGCTTTCCCTGATGCTCGCCGATCCGCTTGTCTGGTGGTTCGCCTTCGGTGTGGTGGCATGCGGTTTGGTTCTGCCGTTTGCGGGTGATGCCCTGGCTTTGCTGCGTCGCGGTGCGCCGGCATTTCCCCTCGCGGACGTGCTCTGCCTGTTCGGCGGATTCGCGCTGCGCTTCTGCATCGTGTCGGCGGGCCTGCATTGAGCAGGCGGGCCTTGCCTTGCCGGCGGCTGGTCGCTCCTGTTTTCGATTGATGGAGGGATGGGGCCATGCTTTGCCATATGGAGGCGCTATCGCTACAATTTGAATGCTTCAATCCCAGCTCCATGCATCAATGACAGGAACCTCGCATGCCCGAATTCAAACTCGACGAAACCTCCGGATTGCCCGTGTGGGTTCAGCTGCGCAACAGGTTCATCTATCTCATCAAGACGGGATATTACAAGCCGGGCGAGCAGCTTCCCAGCGTGCGCAGTCTGGCGGCGGAGATCTCGATCAACTACAACACGGTGAGCAAGGCGTATATCGACTTGGAGCATTCCGGTTACGTGGTTTCCGTGCGCGGGAGCGGCGTGTTCGTCAGGGAAACGAGCGAGACCGTGCGCGAGGATATGCTTTCAGCCGTCGATACCGTGCTCGAGGATGCGATCCGGCGCTGCATCGCCATGGGCATGTCGCTCGATGAGGTGAGACTGCGCATCCTCGATGTCGCGCATGCCATGAAAGAGGAATCGGAATCGAAGTTCCGATAGGGAAGGATGTTCATGAAAGAAGGAAAGCAAGCCAGGTCGTCGGTACGCGACCGCAAGGGCTCTTCCATCGAGAAATACAACTCGCGCAGCGACCGCCGCACTTCCCAGAACGGCGCCATGATGTTTTCGGCGTTCGTGTTCGCAGTGGCGTTCTGCTTGGCTTCTGCGATCGGATGCGCTGTTGCCGGAAAGCCTGTGGTGTGGGTTTTCCTGGTTGCCTTGGTGGTTGCGACGCTTGCCGTGATGTCCATCCATATCGCCATGCAATGGGAGAAGGTGGTGGTCCTGCGCCTGGGCAAATTCAGCCGCACGAAAGGCCCCGGCCTGTATTTCACCGTTCCCTTCATCGATCAGATCGCGCTTTGCGCCGACCAGCGCGTCATGGTGACCGGTTTCGGCGCGGAGGCAACGCTCACGAGCGACCTGGTGCCCATCAATGTCGATGCGGTGCTGTTCTGGATGGTATGGGATGCGGAAAAGGCCGCCCTCGAGGTTGAGAACTACTACAACTCCGTCAGCCTTGTCGCCCAAACCGCCTTGCGCGACGCCATCGGGCGTGCAAGCGCATCGGAGGTGGCCGTGCGCCGCAACCAGCTTGACGAGGAGCTCCAGGAGGTCATCGAGGAGAAGACCAGCCAGTGGGGCATCACCATTCTGTCGGTTGAGATCCGCGACATCGTCATTCCCGAGAGTCTGCAAGAGGCCATGAGCGCCGAGGCGCAGGCCGAACGCGAGAAGAATGCCCGTATGGTGCTTGCCGAAGTCGAGAAGGACATCTCCTCCATGTTGGTGGAAGCGGCCGACCAGTACCAGGAAAACGATGTGGCGCTCCGTTTGCGCACCATGCACCTGCTCTATGAGAGCGTCAAGGGCTCCGGCGGAACGGTGGTCATTCCCAGCGCGTACAGCGAAGGCTTCTCCGACGCATCGCTTGAGAAGATGGCGCGAGACCTCAAGCGCTGAGGCTTCGGATGCGAAAACACACGGCGAACGATCCGATGCGCAGATTGCGCGAGGTGTTGGGCGGCTTTTTCGAGCCTGCGGCCCCGGTGGTAGCCAGGCTCGCTTCGTTTGCCCGGCATGAGCCCGTGCTTTCGATTGCTGCCGTTTTGGCGGCGGCATCCTTCGTTCTCAATCCGCCCACTGCGGCTGCCTCCTCGCTGATGCAGTATGCGTCTTTCATCGACATTGATGTGCTGGTCCTGCTGTTCTGTCTGATGGCATGCGTTGCGGGTCTGCAGAAGGCGGGTGTGTTCACGGTTCTCGCCCGACGGATGCTCAACGGGCATCGGACGCTCCGCTTCGCCTCTGTCGCCTTGGTGGCCCTGGCGTTTTTCTCATCCATGTTCGTCACCAACGATGTGGCTCTCATCACGTTCGTGCCCTTTGCGGTCATGCTGCTTGCGGCGGCGGGGGAAGACCGCCATCTGCCGCTTGTCGTGGTGTTGCAAACCGTCGCGGCGAATCTTGGCAGCATGGTCACGCCGTTCGGCAATCCGCAGAATCTGTTTCTCTATTCACATTACGGCTTGGGCCTTGCGGAATTCTTCGGCGTCATGGCCCCGTTCGCCATCGCGTCATGCGCGGGGGTGGGCGTGTGGGCGGCCTGCGTGCCGCATCGCCGCATGGAGGTGTCGCTGCCTCTTGACCCGTCTCCGTTAAACGTGCGCCTGGCCCTGCCGTTCGCGTTGCTGTTCGCCGTCAGCTTGGCGGCTGTCGTGCATGTTCTGCCCGTGTGGTTGTGCCTGCCGGCGGTTGTCGTCGCAACGGCGGTTTTGTCCCGCGATGTGCTGCGCAGCGTCGATTGGGGACTGTTGGCAACGTTCGCGTGCTTCTTTCTGTTCGTGGGGAATCTCGGTTCGGTGGCCGGTGTGCGCGATGCCCTTGAAAGCCTCATGGCGGTTTCCCCGTTCGCGGTGTCGCTGCTCGCAAGCCAGGTTATCAGCAACGTTCCCGCCGCGGTGCTGCTGGCTCCCTTCACGGATTCATGGCAGGGGCTGCTTCTGGGCGTGGACATCGGGGGGTTGGGGACGCCGGTGGCATCGCTTGCCAGCCTGATAGCGCTGAGGCTCTACGCGCATGCGCCCCACGCCGACATGCGGCGGTTCATGGGGCTGTTCTTCCTGGTCAACCTCGTGTTTCTTGCCGGCAACTGCGCCCTGTGCGCGCTCATCGCCTGAGCGAGCGTGGGCCGTGGAAGCGCTGCTGACTCCTGGCAGCATGTCGCCGGTACCCCGTCGTCCCGCACCCCGTCGCCGGCGCCCCGTCGTCCGGTGGGATGTCGCATTGCCCGCATTTTTGTCCC
>CAUWJA010000156.1:0-3906 GCA_963558905.1 uncultured Eggerthellaceae bacterium | reverse complement strand
TAAAAGAGGGACATGGGCATAACGAACCTCGGGAAGGGCCAGCGCGGCGCCGATCACCCGCTGCGTTGCGGCGCTATCGATCAAGTCGATTCCGCGGCACACTTCATTGACCCCTTGAAATGCATCATCGACGACAACTGCGAGCTGGTAAGCGAACACACCGTCGGCACGGCGGATAACGCAATCACCGCAATCCGCTTCAAGGGAAAACGCAACATCTCCCTGAAAAGCATCATGGAATGACACGGCTCCGTGACCGACCTTGAATCGCCACGATGGACGCTTGACAGCCATGCGCTCCCCTCTTTGACGGGAATCAAGCGCCCTGCAGGTACCGGGATATACGATATGGTCGCCGGCGTGCGGTGCAGCGGCGGCATGCCAATCAGCCCGCGAGCAGAAGCAAGGGTACACCAGACCTTTGCGGTCAAGACGCTCGAAGGCATCGATGTAAGCATCGGTCCTCTGACTTTGATATAGAGGCTCCCCATCCCATTCAAGACCCAGCCATTCAAGGTCGGACATGCAAAGGTCCGCAAACCTCCTGGAGGTACGATCAGGGTCAAGATCCTCGATTCTCAAGACCAATCGGCCATTGCGACTACGGACGGAAAGCCATGCGACGAGAAATGCGAAGATGTTTCCGAGATGCATTCGACCCGAGGGTGACGGGGCGAATCTTCCGGTAACCGAATCCGGGCCATCAGGCAATCGTCCATCAGCGGAGTCAGCCAACCGAAACAACCGCCTTGCGCCCAAGCTCGAACGCGGCAAGGTTGGCATCGAGGAACTTCGCCGGAACACGCGATTCAATGGTCTTTCGCCATATTGCGTCTTCGTACGTCAAATACACCGACAACGCACCAAGCAAAACGACATTGACGGCTTTCGCTGTACCGGCCTGCTTAGCCAATAGCTCCGCAGGAAGGACAATCGCCCCCGAATCCTTCAATCGTGCCCGAGCCTGCTTGGGCATGGAAGCGCTGCCTGTGAGCACAGGAAGAGGCTTGATGGACTCATCGCTCACGATGGCCCGACCCTCAGCCTTGAGATATGGAAGCCCCCTCAGAGCTTCCGTGGTCTCAAAAGCCAACAGGAAGTCAGCGCACCCAAGATCGGCAACCATCGACGATACATTCGAGCCTATTCTGACGACCGTCGTCACGGCCCCACCGCGTTGCGCCATGCCATGGATCTCCGAGAGCTTGACATCATCTCCGGAAGCTGCGGCGCACCTGGCGAGCAGATCGGCGGCAAGCAGGGCTCCTTGACCTCCTACACCGCAGAGCACGATGGTCTTGGTATCATCGGACATGATCTAAGCCTCCTGTTCAATGCATCCGAAACCGCACATCTGGGCGCATTGCGAACAACCGACGCACAGCATGGGATCGATCGACGCCTTCAATGATTGGCCGTCTTTTGAAATCGCAGGACATCCGAGCAGGGAACACACTCCGCATCCTCTGCACGACTCCTTGATGGTGAAAGGCTTGCGGTCAGGACGCTCGAGCAAAACGCAAGGCGAACGGAATACGATGACGCTCAAAGCAGGATTCTTGACCGCAGCCGACAAGGCGGTCCTGACATCCTGCAGATTCTGGGGATCGACTTGAACCACATCATCGACGCCGAGCGCGGTGACAAGCTGGACAAGATCGAGTTCTCGGCTCGGTCTGTTCTGCAATGTTACGCCATTGCAGGGGTTGCCTTGGCGGCCGGTCATCGCAGTGGTGCGATTGTCCAGAATGCAAACCGTACCGGCTCCTTGATTGTAAACCGTATTGAGCAATGAGGTGATTCCCGAATGCGCGAATGTCGAATCGCCGATTACGGCTATCACCGGAGCATGCTTCCTCTCCCCCATACCCAGCTCGAAACCATGCGCCATGGAAATCGACGCACCCATGTCGATGCAGGTATCCATGGCGGAAAGAGGCGCAAGGGCGCCGAGGGTATAGCATCCGATATCCCCGGTCACGATAGCACGCATGCGCGAAAGCTCACGAAATACCAGGCGGTGAGGACACCCGGGGCAAAGCGCGGGGGGCCTGGCGGGAAGATCGGAGGCTTGATCGGCGTGCGAAGGCAACTCTTTGCCGAACGCTTCCTTGATGGCTGCTGGCGTTAGCTCACCTGCGACAGGAAGCGGGTTGACAGTCCCAGATACATCGATGCCAAGCGATTTGACCTGGAGCGAAAGGAAGTCAGAAGCTTCTTCGATGACATAGAGTTCATCAACGGAATCCGCGAAGGCGGATATTTTGGACGCGGGAAGCGGCCAGGAAATGCCCAGCTTCAAAATGTCAGCCTCCGGAAGCGCTTCACGCACGTGCTGATAGACGGCACCAGCGCATACGACACCGATCCTGCCCTTTGATTCCGCAGCGACCGACGCAGGAACCACAAGGTTGTATGGGCATGTCTCAACGAATTCACGAACGGCCTCGAGACGTCGATCGAGTGAAGCACGTCTGGGCTTCGCATACGCGGGCATCATGACCCACTTCGAAGCGTCTTTTTGATACGGCCTCGGCTCAATCGATGTCCTATCGCCGGTTTCAACCATGCATTTGGTATGCGAAACGCGCACGGTTGACCGCACGAAAACAGGAAGGTCGAAACGCTCAGACAATTCGAATGCATCACGGGTGAACGAAAGGGCTTCGGCGCTATCCGAAGGCTCGAAAACAGGAATCTTCGCCCCCAGAGCATGGAAGCGCGTATCCTGTTCGTTTTGGGAAGAATGCATACCGGGGTCATCGGCGGCCAAGATGACGAATCCACCGCCAACTCCTGAATAGGCAGCGGTATACAGCGGATCCGCCGCCACATTGACGCCCACATGCTTCATCGTCGAGAGAACGCGGACACCCGCAGCGCTTGCGCCCAAACCGACCTCGACTGCGACTTTCTCATTCGGGCACCATTCGGCATAGACATCCGAATAGCGCGCGAAGGCTTCCATCGTCTCCGTTGAAGGCGTGCCCGGATAGGCTACGCCCACTGCAGCACCGGCTTCCCAAGCACCCCGCGCTATGGCCTCATTGCCTGACAACAGTTCCATCACTACCCCGCTCTCATGCGTTCTTGCGTGCCTGGAACATCAGACAGAACGAACCGATCTGAATGATGTCACCGTCTTCGAGCACGGCATCCCGAACGTTTTCATTGTTGACCCAAACACCGTTGTACGACCCGTTGTCATGGATGGTATAACCGGCGGCATCATAGGTGATGAAAGCATGATTACGGGATACGGTCATATCATTGAGGAAGATATCGCACTTCGGGCTGCGTCCAACCTCAACCTTGCGGCCCGCGAGGGGAAACTGCTTTCCAACCTGTGCGCCACGGACCACATTGAGCATAGCATCTTCAAGCAGAGCCTGCGGTGCCGTATTCGCCGTAGATTCAAGGTTGATCGGAGCGAAGGACTGGGTTCGGTCCGGCAGCTTGAATCCGCAACTGGGACACGCAGCTGATCCATCAGGAATCATCAGACCGCAAACGGGGCAGCTTTTGCTCATGGCACAGTTCCTTTCATCCGAACTAGGCGGTTTTATCCAACAAGATGGGGGTTTCATTGTATACGGTCTCTTCAGCAACCGTGGCATCGCCCGAGAAACCCCGGAACAAACGGTCCCACCAAATCCCTACGCCTTCGAAAAACGTAGGTGCTGCAACATCCTGCGCAGCGACAAGATCGATTGTAGCAATGGCGGCATTGCGCTGCATGAACGTGATGGTGCCGACAACGTCACCGGCATGAACATCGCCATGGATTTCATCGTAGGAGATCGTTTGCGTTATGTTTCCGGACAAATCGAATACCGTAGCTCCCGCATCGGAATCCGAGAGCACGACCGGAACCGTAACATCAATCCAATCCGCATGCGGGAGTGT
>CAUWJA010000155.1:0-3909 GCA_963558905.1 uncultured Eggerthellaceae bacterium | reverse complement strand
TTGACCCGCACATGGAAGTCCTGCCCCGCCATCTCAAGCCTATCGGCCCCATCGTTTTTCGTTGCCCGGACAAGCCCGGCAGCCGCACTGGGGGCGACAAGGAGAACGGTTCGGTCGGGGGAAATGCCCTGGCATGCGAATTCGTTGGCGCGCATCACGCTCGCTTCGTCGAGCCCGCGGCCGCGCACCTGATAGGCGAACGTCGAATCCGTGAAGCGGTCGCAGAGGACAACGGCGCCGCGATCGAGCGCAGGCGCGATCACCTCGGAGACGATCTGTGCGCGCGCCGCTTCGTAGATGAGCAGCTCGCACTCATCGGACATGCGCGCATTGGCCGGATCCAAGACGATCGAGCGCAGTTTCTCGCCGATCTGCGTGCCGCCGGGCTCGCGCAGGCAGACCACCTCGCTGCCATGGGCTTCGAGTGCTTCCGCCAGAAATCGGATATGGGTGGTTTTGCCGGCTCCCTCGCCGCCTTCGAACGTGACGAACACGCCCCGACGGCTCTGGAGGATGCAAGGCTCAGTATCACAGGTCATAGACGTCTTGTCCCAACGTATCCACTCCCACAATCACCGGGAATCGCTCGACGACGATACGGCGCAGCGCTTCCGTGCCGAGCTCATGATAGGCAATGGTCTCGCTTGAAACCACGCAGCGGGCCAGAAGCGCGGCTGCGCCGCCGGTGGCCACGAAATAGACGGATCCGGTGCGCACGCATGCCTCTTTGACCTCGGGTCCACGGACGCCTTTCCCCACGGTTGCCGCAATGCCCGCATCATGGAGCGCAGGCGCTGCGAAGTCCATCCGCGATGCCGTGGTGGGGCCGACCGCACCGAACGGCCTTCCGGATGCCGGGGGCGTAGGCCCCGCATAGAAGATGGCGGCTCCGTCGAGCCCGTAAGGAAGGCAGCCCTGCTCCAACAGTTCGGCGAGCAGCCGCATGTGGCCGGCATCGCGCAATGTGAACATGGGACCGCTGAGCAGGCAGGCATCGCCGGCACGCAATCGCGCGAGCTCATCTTTGGAAAGCGGAAGCGAGAGCTCGATCATCGCAGATCCCCCTCCCCGTCGGAAACAAGCTCGATGGTAGTCCGGCGCATGGCGGAGCACCCCATGTTGATGGCCAAGGGCAGCGCTGCGATATGGCATGGCGCCGTCTGGACATGAACCGCCAGGGCCACCGTGCGACCGCCGAGCGCCCCCGGTCCGATACCGGTGGCATTGACCAGCTCGAGCAGCTCCCGCTCGAAAGCCGCCGTCCGCTCATCCGGAGCAGGAGAGCCGATGGGTCTGAGCAGAGCACTTTTGGCCATATGCGCCACACGGTCGAACGTCGATCCGATCCCTATCCCTATGACCAGCGGCGGACATGCATTCGCAGCCTTGCGGCGCACGCAATCGAGGATCTCTTCGATGATTCCGTCTTTGCCTGCGCCGGGTGTGAGCATGGTGACGAGGGATGCGTTGTCGGAACCGCCGCCTTTGAGCATGACATGTATGCGCGCCCCGGGACGGTCGTTCAAGTGGATGTCGCAGAACGCCGGCGTATTGTCGCCCGTGTTGGCGCGGTCGAACAAAGCATCACGGACCACGCTTTTGCGCAGGGCGGCACCGTCATACGCACGGGCAACCGCGGCATTGACGCAATCGAAGACATCCCCGGGAATCAGGCAATCAGGCCCGGCTTCGAGGCAGACCCATACCGTACCCGTGTCTTGGCAGATGGGCACGCGGTCGGTCTGTGCGATATCGGCATTTTCCAGCAGCTGGTCCAAGACAAAGGCGCCCCGGCCTGAAGGCTCAAGGCGGCGGGCGGCTGCCAGAGAATCGCGCACATCCGCAGGAAGGACGCACGCGATGCGGGGAATGGCGGATTCAACGGCATTCCCAATGAGTTCTTTGCTGAGAGTAATCATGCATGCAATTGTAGCGCATCGGAGTGGATTGCACCTTCGTCTGGGCAACCTGTCGCCCCAAAACAGAAAATCCCCGCCGAAGCGGGGATTTCCAGATGCGTCAGAGCACTTGGGAGACGCAGCTCATCCGGTTTCGAAATGAAACTAGTTGGCAGCGAACAGCTCGATGGTATCGCCTTCCTTGAGGGTAACCATGGCCTTCTTCCACGTACGGGTCTTGCCGGCCTGGAAGCGGACGCGCTTCGGCTTGGCCTTCACGTTGATGGTGTTGACCTTGGCAACCTTGACGTTGAAGATGGCTTCGACAGCCTGGGCGATCTCAACTTTGTTGGAATCCTTGGCAACCTCGAAGGTATAGCAGTTCTTCGCCATCATGTCGTAGCTGCGCTCGGTGATGACGGGACGGATGATGACCTCGCGGGGATCCTTCATTATGCAAGCACCTCCTCAAGGCGGTTCATGGCGTCCATGGTCATGACCAGGACCTTGTTGTCAATGAGCTCCATGGTGTTGGCGTAGGACACGGGAAGCACGTTCACGCGATCGATGTTGCGGAAAGACAGGAACGTGTTGATGTCGTCATCGGCGATCACCAGGGTGATGCGGCGGCCTTCGCACTCCAGGGCCTTGAGAGCGGCCACAGCCTGCTTGGTGCAGGGCTTCTCGAAGTTGAAGCCGTCAACGACAACCAGCTCCTTGTCAGCGAGCTTCGCGGACAGAGCGCTGCGCATAGCCAGCTTGACTTCCTTGTTGTTCACGCGGAAGGCATAGGAACGGGGATGGGGACCGAAAACGGTACCGCCGCCGACCCATTGGGGAGCGCGGATCGTACCCTGACGGGCGCGGCCGGTGCCCTTCTGGCGCCAAGGCTTCTTGCCGCCACCGGAAACTTCGCCGCGCGTGCGGGTGTCATGCGTGCCCTGGCGCAGCGCAGCACGGTATGCACGCACAACGGTGTGCATCACGTGCACGTTCGGCTCGATGCCGAACACAGCAGCGTTGAGGTCGGCCTCCTTGACCTTCTTGCCGCTGGCGTCTTTGATTTCAATCTTAGCCATTGTTGCTTATCTCCTAAAAACAGGTGAGGTCAATTAAGCCATGCGAACGCGGACGATGGCATTCTTGCCGCCGGGCACGGAACCCTTCACGAGGATGAGGTTCTGCTCAGCGTCGACGCGGACCACCTTGAGGTTCTTGGTGGTCACGGTGTCGCAACCCATGTGACCGGGCAGACGAACGCCCTTGAACACGCGGGAAGGCGTGGCGCACTGGCCGATGGAACCGGGAGCGCGGTGGAAATGCGCACCGTGGCCGCCCGGGCCGCCTGCGAAGCCGTAGCGCTTCATGACGCCAGCGAAGCCCTTGCCCTTGGAGGTGCCGGTCACATCGACCTTGGCGACCTCGGCGAAAGCCTCGACGGTGATCTCGTCACCGATGGAGTACTTGGAAGCGTCAGCCACGCGGCACTCGCGCAGGTAACGCACCGGAGCGGTGCCCTGCTTGGCGAAATGGCCGGCCATGGGCTTGTTGACCTTCTTCTCCTTGATGGCGCCGAAGCCCATCTGAACGGCCTCGTAGCCATCGGTGGCGGCGGTCTTCACCTGGCAGACCTTGTTGGGCTCAGCCACGATGACGGTAACGGGCACGACATTGTCATTCTCGTCGAAGATCTGGGTCATGCCGATCTTCTTGCCGTAGATAGCGTTGATCATTGTGTCGCACACTCCTTACAGCTTGATCTCGATGTCCACACCGGCAGGCAGGTCGAGGCGCATGAGCGAGTCAACCGTGTTGGGCGTGGGCTCCAAGATGTCGATCAGGCGCTTATGCGTACGCATCTCGAACTGCTCGCGGGAGTCCTTGTTGACGTGGGGACCGCGAACGACGCAGTACAGATTGCGCTCGGTGGGCAGGGGAATGGGTCCGGAGACCTTGGCACCGGTCTTCTGGGCGGTGTCGACGATGAGCTTGGTGGACTGATCCACGATCT
>CAUWJA010000154.1:0-3914 GCA_963558905.1 uncultured Eggerthellaceae bacterium | reverse complement strand
GACGTGCATCGGGTCTGCCGCGTGGGCCGACTCGGCATCGAAACCTGCGGCGCGGATGCTGTCTGCGATGGCGCGGATGTAGAGCGGATGGGTTGCGTAGGGCGGCGTTACGGTGCAAGGTGCGTCCCAACCTCGCTCGCGCTCGGCGGCAAGGGCCGCTTCAAGCGCATCGGTGAGCGCGCCGGTGGTGGATAAGGCGCTCTGCGGATAGAGGGGCACGGCAACAAGGTGCGTGCAGCCGGCTTCGTTCAGCTGTGTCAGGGCGTCGGCCACCGACGGGTGCCCGTAGGCCATGGCGGGAAGCACCGTTGCGTCGATTCCTTCGTCCGCAAGCGCCGCCTGCGTCTTCGCCGCAAGTTCGCGCGCATGGGCCAAAAGCGGAGAACCTGTCTCGTCGTCCCAGATCAAACGGTACTTATCCGCGCTTCTCACGCTGCGTTTGCCCAGAATGAAGCAATGAAGGATGATGCTCCATAGCGGTTTGGGAAGAGGCCTGATGCGGTCATCCATGAGAAACTGCGCCAGGTATTCGCGCACGGCTTCCGGCGTGGGCGCATCGGGGCTTCCGGTGTTCATGAGCAGGATGCCGAGGCGTTGTGCGGGAGAGCCGGCGCCGCATGCCGCGCGCCGCGGCGGTGTGCCGGGTTGCTTCGCGCGGGGGTTTGCGCCGCTGTCGCCGCGCGCTTTGTCAACATTTGGTTTCCAAGAGGTGGATTCCATGGGGAAGTCCTTTCGTCGTGCCGGGATATGATACCGTATCCGCGTTTCGAATGGTCCGTGCGAAAGGGGCGAAGATGCTGATAGGGGTCTTGTCGGATACGCACGGTCGGCTGCCGCAGCGGGCGTATGCGGAGCTTGCCGATTGCGGCCATATCATCCATGCCGGCGACATCTGCGATCCCGGTATTCTGGACGAATTGCGCACGCTTGCCGATGTCACCGCGGTGCTGGGCAACAATGATTACGGCGAATACGGTGCGGCCGTCGGTCGCTTCGCCCGTCCGGTCATCGGGGGCGTCCGATTCCTGGTGGCGCATACTCCGCGGGATTTGGCGCTTGCGCTGCATGGCGGTTTGGGCGTGCTGTCCCCGCAAGACCCGCTTCCCCAGGTGGCGATCCATGGGCACACGCACGTGCCCAAGCTTAAGACCGGCCGCGCCGCATCGCCTGCAGGCTGGCTCCTGTGTCCGGGGTCCGTGTCGTATCCGCGCGGCGGCTCCCATGCCAAATTGGCGAAGGTGCAGGTGGAAGACGGCGCCGTGGCGGGTGTGCGGTTTTTCGATGTATGATGCCGGCGGTGCCATGGTGCGGCGCTTCCGGCGGCGCCACGATGCCGGCGGCGCCACGATGCCGGCGTTGCGCATCCCCGATGATTTCCAAGACGGTTCCGATGAAAGGTGAGATATGAAGATTTCCGCCCATGAAGTTGCAGAGATGCTCGATTACGATCCCCATATGCTGCTGATCGACGTGCGCACTCCTGAGGAGTTCGACGCGGGTCACATCCCCGGCGCAGCGTGCTTCCCCGTGGAAGCGCTGTGCAGCTGCCTCTACGATGAGGCCGTCGCCGAAGGCGGTCTCGATGCCATCGCCAACATGAAGGGCATGGAACTATCCGACGATGCGTCCGTCATGGTGTTCTACTGCGCATCGGGTGCGCGTTCTGCCATGGCCGTGCAGCATCTGGAAGCCATCGGTTACGTGAACGTCTACGACATGGGCGGTCTGCGCGATTGGCCCTACGACCTGATCACCACCGCTGACGAACGTGCCGCCCTGGCTGCAGACGCCGCTGCCGCCGCCGAGGCGTTCATGAACAGCGACGGCCCTTCGGTTGCCGCCGAGCCGGAGGGGTGCGGATGCGGCTGCGGTCACGACCACGGCCATGGCCACGACCATGATGCCGCGTGCGGCTGCGGCCATGACCATGCCCATGAGGGCGATCGCGGCCATGTGCACGGTGCGGGTTGCGGCTGCTAAGGCGTGCAAGGCATGAGATTCGGTCGTGGAACTTGCGCCATGTCGGGTTCTTTGCGGGCCCCGATTCCGGCCATTGCGCGATAATGGCAGCGTGAACTGATGCGACGCGTGCCGGTCCGGCCCTGCCTTGTCCGGCTCTGAGCGCGGCGCCCCTGAATCGATTCGTTTGGAGGAACCTATGGAACATCGCAACGCATGGCTTTCCTATACCGCCGCCGACGAAGAGGCCGTCGAGTCCTTCGCCCGCGACTACAAGGAGTTCATCAGCACCTGCAAGACCGAGCGCGAGTGCGCGGCTTGGGCCATCGAGGCCGCCCGCGCTGCCGGTTACGTGTCCATCGACGAGGCGCGCGCCGCCGGTCGCACCCTGGTTGCCGGCGACAAGGTCTACGCCGAGTGCTACGGCAAGTCCGTCATCTTCGCCCATATCGGTGCCCGCCCGCTTGAGCAGGGCATGAACATCCTGGGTGCGCACATCGACAGTCCGCGCCTGGATATCAAGCAGAATCCCGCCTATGAGGCCGGCGGTCTCGCGTTCCTGGACACGCACTACTACGGCGGCATCAAGAAGTACCAGTGGGTCACGTTGCCGCTTGCCATCCATGGCGTGGTGGCCAAAAAGGACGGCTCGGTGGTGCAGGTGAATGTCGGCGAAGACGCGGGCGATCCCGTGTTCTGCGTGACCGACCTGCTGATCCATCTGGCTCAGGAGCAGATGCAGAAGAAGGCTGCCGAAGTGGTGGAAGGCGAGGCGCTCGATGTGCTGGTGGGCGGCCGCCCGGCGGTGAAGCCCGATGCCGACGCTGACGGCGCCGCTGCCGAATCCGGCGCCGCGTTCGATGCCGCGTCCGCCATCGACGATGCCGACGACCTGGCGAAACTCATCGAGAAGGAGCCGGTCAAGGCCCGCCTGCTTTCCATCTTGGCCGAAAAGTACGGCATGGAGGAGGCCGACTTCCTGTCCAGCGAGCTGGAGGTCGTGCCCGCCGGCCCTGCGCGCGATTGCGGCTTCGATTCGTCCATGATCCTGGGTTACGGCCACGATGACCGCGTGTGCGCGTATCCGTCGCTCATCGCACAGCTCGAGGCGGCCGATCTGGACAGGACCGGCCTGTGCGTGCTGGTTGACAAGGAGGAGATCGGCTCGGTGGGCGCCACGGGCATGGGTTCCATGTTCTTCGAGAACACCGTGGCGGAAATCATGGACCTGTGCGGGCAGCCGGGTGATTTGGCCCTGCGCCGCTGCCTGGCGAATTCCAGCATGCTTTCCAGCGATGTGTCTGCCGGTTTCGACCCGGCCTACGCCTCGGCCTTCGAGACCAAGAACGCCGCCTATCTGGGCCGCGGCATCGTGTTCAACAAGTTCACGGGCTCGCGCGGCAAGAGCGGCTCCAACGATGCCAACGCCGAGTTCATGGCCACCGTGCGCCGCGTGATGGAACAGGGCGACGCTGCGTTTCAGACCGCCGAGCTGGGTCGAGTGGACCTGGGCGGCGGTGGAACCATCGCCTATATCCTGGCCAAGTACGGCATGAACGTCATCGACGCAGGCGTGGCGGTGCTCAACATGCATGCTCCGTGGGAGGTCATCGACAAGGCGGACCTCTACGAGGCGCTCAAGGCCTACCGCGCGTTCCTCAAGTACGCGTAGCGCGATACCACGTCGCAGAAAGCCCAGGCGGGAAAGTCCTGACCTGGGCTTTCTCAATTTGTGCCGTGAATGCTCTGCATGACCCGTAGTTTCGATTGCGGTCGAAACCAACGGTGGAAAACCCGACAGTTTCAATCATGGAAGAAACGAGGGACGCAAGCGCAAGGGGCTGCATCCCGCGAACGCCTGCTTCATTTGGCGGCCGCATCGCATGTACGGGCTTTTCCCGATTTTGGTCAATCAGGGGGACTTTTGTGCACTTTGGCTGGCAGCCGCGTTCGGG
>CAUWJA010000153.1:0-3985 GCA_963558905.1 uncultured Eggerthellaceae bacterium | reverse complement strand
TTTGCGTCCGATGGTGTCGCGCAGGGTTGTCTGCGCAGCAAGCGCCACGGAGTCGTAGTAGTCCTCCACCTCCATGCAGGCCTTGCCGGCATCCCAGACCATCCAGAACACGACAGCGTTGACGTTTGTCGGCACCAAGTCGGCCGTCAAGGTCTCTTCGGCGCTGAAGCCTGTGATCTGCACGCGCTGATCGGCGCGCAGCGCGATGTGGTCTATGAAGGGGATCGTCACATAGAGTCCGGGGCCGCACGTGCGATGGTATTTGCCGAATCGCAAGATGACCACTTTCTCCCATTCGGACGCAATGCGGATAGTGAATACCGCAACGGTTGCGACCAGGATGGATGCGGTGATGCCGAAGATCTCTATGCGGCCTGCCACCAGATAGCTCGCCCCCATGGCAAGCGCGAATGCAAGTATGAACAGCGCAGCGGAGAATACCGTGCCTGCGTTTTCATTTGCGTAGCGCGTCTTCGGCGAATTGTATGATTCGATCTGAACGGCCTCGTCGCGTTCGTTGCGACGCGAACCGACAGGCGCCTCATCGATCTGCTTGCGTTTCATTTGCAGAACTCCATTCTCTTACTCAGTTCATCGTCGGCCTTCGATTTCAGGTCGGAGACAAGCGTCGACATATGCTCGTGTATGTCCTCGTAGGTCATGCCGAGGGCGCGGTATTGGCGAACGCAGTCCTCCAGCAGGGCATCTGCCGATGCGGTCTCGGATTCCTTGCCGTTTTCCCTATTGCCTTGAACGAACATGCCGCGTCCTCGGACGGATACCACCAATCCCTCCAGCTCGAGGTCGCGGTATGCCCGGGCGACGGTGTTGTAGTTGATCATGGCCGAGGCGGCCAGGCTGCGAACGCTTGGCAGCTGCTCGCCGTCTTTGAAATGGCCGGTCTTGATGAGGAAGGCGAAGCGGTTGCGCAGCTGCACCCAGATGGGCAGATCCGATGTTTCGTCGACCTCGAAAGGCATGTTGTCCGTTTCGTGCACGTGCTGTTTCCTTCTGTCTTTCTTCGGTGCCCCTGATGTTGTAGCTGCTAGTGGGCGCCGCACATGATAATGCAGAATCTCAGACAGAATCCGCCGATGAGGCAGATGACGTCGGAGATTGGAATCGATCGGCATTGTCCTCTGGTTAGAGAATACGTCTCGAGGCATGCGGGGGCGATAATCCCCATGCCTATGATTCCCAACCCTGCGCATCCCAGCATGTCGGGGCTAAAAAGCAGCTCGACGGATTCAGATGCGTGGGGGTTGTCGAACATGCTGTAGGCGAAGGCGGCGAGCGCCACGCTTTCCAAGGCCAGGCAAGCAAGATGGAGCCTCTGCATAGGCTGCACGGTTCGGAGGAGCAAGACCTTACCTTGGATGAAGTAATCGATGAGCAGCACAACGGAAATGCCGGATGATATCGAGGAGAAGATGAACAGGGGGATGATGGAGGCTGTGTGCCAGATGGCTACAGCGGGTTGGACGTAGAGAAAGACACCGGTGTAGGCCATGATGCAAATTGAGCAGATGGCCCCGAGTACTTCAAGAGCGCCTTTGACATACCCGTTCATCAGGCGCGGCCGCAGAAGGTTCGCTACAACCAGCAGAAAGCCTATTGCAAGTCCGAATGTAAGGGCGAAGGCTCCGAATGTAATGGGTGTAGGGTGTGGGCGCATGAACAGGAGATAGGCTTTGTGGGGGCTTGCCAGGTCGAATGCAAGGCAGAGAACCGATACGGAAAGAAGGATGAAGCTGATAGTGTAGACCGTCGATTTCAGGGTCCTGAACGCACGCCTGATGCGGGGAGAACGATGCGATTTGCGGAAATGGAAGATGAGGCTCCATGAGCACATGATGAGAAATGCCCCGCTTGCGGCGCCGCCGAGGAAAAGATATGTCGTGATAAGGATGCCGTACACGGTACTTTCGTCTTTCGGATGGATTGCCGCCTGCATTCAGATGGCTGCGTTTAATCCTTTCATGACATTATCCGATAAACATCTTCGAAAGCAAACACCGATTGACTGAATCGGTGAAACGCTATACTATGACACTACGTTGAGGGGGCTGCGGATTGAGGGTGACGCGCAATATCGACGTTGCTCGCAAACAGGGCGACGCCGTTGCGGAGTCGGCATGCCCCCTTGGTTGTGAATGAATGAGGAGGATGCATGTCAGAGATGAATCTCACAAGGCGCAATTTCCTTCAGTGGAGCGCCGCGTGCGCGGGTGCCGCGGGCCTGGTCGGCCTGACCTCGTGCGCGCCCAAGGCTGAAGAGGAGGGAAGCGACGGGCCGACTCAGCTCCAGGCCGTCGAGGAGACCGGCCAGTGGATGACCGCTCCCTGCTACAACAACTGCAGCTGCGGTTCCTCGCGCTGCCTCAACCGCGTGTACGTCGAGGACGGCGTGCCGCTGAAGATGCGCTCCGACGAGGACGAGACCGACAGCTACGCCATGCCGCAGCGCCGCTCCTGCCTGCGCGGCCGCGGCAAGATCAGCGAGGTCTACTCGCCCGCCCGCATCAAGTACCCCATGAAGCGCAAGAACTTCAGCCTGGACGACCCCCAGGGCGAGCTGCGCGGACGCGACGAGTGGGTCCGCATGGAATGGGACGAGGCCCTGGACCTGGTGGCCGAGGGCATCAAGCGCACCCTGGACAAGTACGGCTCCAAGGGCATCCTGTGCGCTGCATCCTCCAACATCGGTGACGGATACTATGACCAGAACGTCTGCCTGCTGGACGCCCTGGGCGGCTCCGTGCACCATGAGGCCGGCACCGTGTCGTTCGGCTCCTGGGCTGTTGCCGACACCCACATGATCGGCGGGTTCGGCATGGCTTTGACGCCCCACCACATGCAGCTCAAGACCAGCGAGCTGCACGTCATGTTCGGCTGCAACTGGATGGCGAACAAGGCCGGCAACCACACCTGGTTCTTGCAGCAGTGCCGCGAGGCCGGCGCCAAGGTCATCGTCATCGACCCGTGGCTGAACCAGACCGCGCAGGTCGTGGCCGACCAGTGGATCCCCATCCTGCCCGGCACCGACACCGCCCTCATCATCGCCATCTGCCACGAGTGGATCGCGGCCGGCACCTTCGACCAGGAGTTCCTGGACAAGTACTGCGTCGGCTTCGACGGCGACCACATGCCCGAAGGCGCCCCTGCGAACTCCTCGTGGAAGGACTACGTCATGGGCACCGGCTACGACATGACCGAGAAGACCCCCGAGTGGGCCGAGGCCATCTGCGGCGTCCCCGCCGCGACCATCCGCGAGCTGGCCGCCGAGATCGCAGGCACCGACAAGGTCGACTTCTTCTGCAGCCAGTCCGTCTCCAAGATCCCCGCGGGCGAGCAGCTGGTGCAGAGCTTCTACACCATGGCCCTCATGCACGGCGGCATCGGCACGCCCGGCCACTACTTCGGCTGGTCCGGCGCCAAGGACTTCATGAGCTCCACCATCAACATGGGCGGATACTGCCCCGTGACCGCCGACCCCGTCAATCCGTTGGCCCCTGCAGGCGCTCCGGTTTATATGTACTATCCCATCCCTGCGTTCGATGCATTGGGAGATGCCGACTGGCTGAATCTCGAACCCTCCGAGTGCTGGCGCTCCATCGAGGCCGGCGAGTACGGCCGCGACTGCTGGCCGGGCGGCAAGAAGAAGCTCGACATCCACGCGGCCTACTTCGGCGGCCACATGAACACCCTGAACCAGATCCCCGATACCATGCGCGGCATCAAGGTCGTGCGCGGCCTGGACTTCGTCTGGGGCTGCAACCCGTTCTTCGACCCCAGCCGCCAGTACTGCGACGTCGTGCTGCCGTGCCCCACGTTCTGGGAGAAGCCCGGCAAGGCATTCGGCGGTGACTTCTCGTCCGGCCTGTGGTTTGACAAGGTCATCGACCCGCTGTACGAGGCGAAGCCCGAGAGCTGGATCGCCGAGCAGCTGGCCGAGCGCCTGGGTCTGGACCCCAAGGTCGTCAAC
>CAUWJA010000152.1:0-3997 GCA_963558905.1 uncultured Eggerthellaceae bacterium | reverse complement strand
ATATCGACCTGCTGCTGGTCGGTGTCCTGGAACTCGTCGACCATCACCAACTTGAACCGGGAGGCATACCGTTTCTCGATTTCAGGATGCTCGGCGAATGCACGCGCCGCCATCACAAGCAGGTCGTCGTTGTCCAGCATATCGAGCTCTCGCTTTTTCCGGACATAGGACGCCATGACGGCTTCAGCGAGCTCCAAAAGCTGCGAAGCCGCCGACTCCGCCAGCAGCAGACGGGCCTCGAGGGCGCATTCCGCATACTCCTGCGCATATGCGGCCATAGATTCTTTGAACCCCGCATCCCCGAACCTGCGCGAAGGCGCAGGAAGGGCGGAGACAACCTCCAAAAGATCGCGGGCGCCGACGTCGCCTTGTCCAAGCAGAGCCTCAAGTCTGCCGAGGGACTCAGCGGTTGCCGTCACAAACGCATCTCTGCTCGCACCCTCTTTCTGCGCAGACGCGAGGTCGAGGACAATCTGGGCGCATTCCGCGATGCGCGCAGCCAAGCGGACAGCCGATAACGCCCCGTCCGCGCGAAACCTCAAGGCATCCGCCCCTGCAGGGTTCGCAGCCATGCGCCGGACAAGGCCGCGCACCATCCCGTCAACCGATGACCCCTCGCCTAGGGCCCCTCCCCTCGCACGGTACTCGGAAAACAGCTCATCGAAGCCCGATGCCGATCCGGACTTTTCCGACCGCCCCAGGACCTCTTCGATGGCAGCATCGAGCAGAGGCGCCGCAGCCGCCTCGTCGGCAACCTCGAAGAAGGGGCTGATGCCCAGTTCGATGGCGTTCTCCCGAAGGATGCGCGAGCACATGCCATGTATGGTCGATATCCAGGCGCCGTCCACCATGAGAGCCTGGTCTGCCATGCCTGCAGCACGCAACGCACCCTTGACGCGGGATTTGATTTCGCCGGCCGCCTTCGACGTGAAGGTGATGGCCAGCAGCTCCGAGACATCCGAGACGAATCCGCTCTCAAGGGCGTTCACGATGCGTCTCGTCAACGTGAACGTCTTTCCGCTTCCGGCTCCGGCGGAAACCACCAGCGCACCGGACAATGTCTCGATGCATCGCTTCTGTCCGGGAGTGCACCCCATCACGACCTCCTTTCAGGGCATCCGGTAACCGGACACCACGCGCACGCCCCATCGAAAGACGGATCGGGTGCGATATCTCCGGAGAACATCCGGCCAAGCTCTTCGTCGATGCGACGCTCGACCCCATCGAGAAGATCGGCGAACGACCCTGCGCCCTGCGGCATGTAGCCGCACGCTTCAGCATCGATGCCGCCGAAATCCCCGGGCTCCAACCGTGCATCGAACGCACCGGAAACCGCATGCGATCTCCCATAGCATACATACACGGCTCCCACGACATCCAAGCCGAGGATGCGGCGAACCGCTTGAGCGTAAATCAGCGTCTGAACCTTGAGGGGAATGCCGTCGGTTTCCTGGGAAAGGGCATATTCGGGACCTATGGAAGATTTGTAATCGACGATCACGGCCCTGCCCTGCCCGTCGACATCCACCCGGTCGACGGAGCCCGCAAGCAACCGGCCCGCATACACCACCCCATCCTCTTTGCGGATGCCGAACTCATGGTAGGCCGGATGGAAACCGGGAAGGAACTCCGCATCGAACGCAAGATGGTCGCGTATCGCATCGCAAAGCTGCGTCACCTCGCGCGATTCGAGCTCCGTCACGGCAACCAGGCGGTTGCTCGCCAACGGCTCAAGTTCGTACTGATTGCGCACATGCTCTGCAAGCACCTCGTCCATGATCGCCTGCGCCGCCTCCAAAGACTCGGCGGACACTCTCGGCAATCCCGTCCGTGCGGTGAACCTTCCATAGAAATCCCTGAGCGCATGATGGGCGAAATCACCTTTCTGCACAGGGCCGAAACCCTCATCGAGCGCACTGAGCCGAAGCCTGCGCTGCGCAAACCAAAGATACGGACATCTCAGATAGCTCTCTATCTGAGATGCCGACAGCACCGGGAGACCGGCAACGTCCCCCCCGTCCGACGACCGGGATGCAACCACCATCGTCCGATGCGAATCGGAAACCTGCCCCGCGCATGGCCGGGGCGCTTCCGCAATGACGTCCTGAGGGCGTTCGGATACAGCGGCGTTTTCGAAAAGCCCCTCTTCACCCAATTCGAACATGCCGCGTCGAAGATGCTCGGGAAGCGCATACGCATTGTCGATGTCGTCGGTGGCCGCTGTGTCTTCACGGTAGCAATCCACGAATTCCTGAACCGTCACGCACGGATAGGTCGGATTGGCCGCAGCATCATTGAGGCTTCGTTCGATGACAAGCAAGCGCCTCGGCAGAGCCGCAAGCGCCGAGAACGTGCATCGCTCACGGACGAGCGTATCGGGGCCGCTCCCTATGCCGAGCTCCCCAAGGAGCACCGAGCCTGAATCGGCGGCATCCTGCACAGGATACGCATCGCTCGACATCTCGCACATGATGACCGCATCGCAGCTCCCCGGCTCTCTTTGGGCCGCGCGCTTCTGGTCTGACACGATGACACGGACGTCGCCCGCACCAGCGGCACCCACGCAGGCCGAAGATTCGACGGAAACGCTGGACAGGCGGGCCATGCAGCGAGCCATGGAGGCGCCCGCGAGACGTGCGGCCCCCATCATCGTGCGAAGTACCGCCGCAGCCGCTTTCTGCTGAGCGCGATACGCCTCATCGTATCCGGGAACTTCGTCGATGTAATCCTCGATGACCCCGAGCAAGACGTCGGCATCGGGTGTCTGCGCAAGCTCCTCGAAGATGTCCAGCATGCGGCATCTCGCCCTGACCTCGTCGAGGCACCTCGAGGCATCTTTGCAGCGGTCGCGGCGCATGGCGGCATCGAGCTCGCATGCCTCACGCTTCCCCAATCCCGAAAAAGATGTGAAGAGAAAATCCGACACCAGGCTTTTGGGGGCATCGGGATCGGTCATCACCCGGTACACGGAGAACAATGCCCGGCCAAGCTCGGTCGAGGGGAAGGGAACGCGTGATTGCACCGCACACGGAATGCCCCGCTCGAGCAACGCGGGCGCAAGCTCCGAGAACAGGCGTGCGGGGTCTTTCGCCGTTATGACAGCGGTTCCTCCATCAAGGCACTCATCGATGATGCGCATGAGCAGCCGGGGGCGTGCGTAGCCGCCCGCGGGGAACGCGAAGCGGACATCGATGCCGTCAGGGGCAGGACCGATGCCGTCAACGCCCTGAGCCCATTCGACATCATAGGAAAACCCCTTGAGCGCCTCCAGGAACGCCTCGTCAACAGGTCCGAAAGGCAGTGCTCCTGAAAAACGGACGCGCCGAACGCAGGCATCGCCCATCAAATCGGGCAGCGCAGCAAGAACGTGGCCCCTCTCGATTCTGCCAAGTTCCTCCAAGCGGGCATAATATGCCGATACGCCCTCGAGTATCCTGATTTGCGCTTCGCTCAGACCGAAGTCCCCCGGGAATGCCACGGCCTTCTCGAACGCGGGCAGACCAGCCGCATTCTGCACGCAATATGAAGCGACTTTCGCTGCGGCCTCCGGCGAAATGCACCCATCGCCGGAACCATCGCATAACGCAGAGGATTCAAATACCGTGGCCATGACCATATCACGCTCCGCCTTGGTCACAATGCGCCGCCCATCGCCGAACAGCTCCCAAGAATCGGCGACCCATGCCCCCAGCGTCGTGACGGATGTCGCGAATTCTCCTGATGAATGCATGGAGGCATTGCGTTTGAGCCGTTCAAGGGTCTGTTGGTACGAAGGGAGGAACACATAGTCGAACGCCTCGCCGACAAGATTTCCGGAAACCGATCGCTGCGCCATCACCATGCTGAACACCACCTGTCCACCTCAGACGGAACCCCAATGAAAGACACCGCACAATAACAAAAAACCGGACCGCGCATGGGCGCGAATCCGGTATGAGTTCAATGGTGCCCCCAACGAGAATCGAACTCGTGTCTCAGCCTTGAAAGGGCCGCGTCC
>CAUWJA010000151.1:0-4033 GCA_963558905.1 uncultured Eggerthellaceae bacterium | reverse complement strand
TATCACGCATGACGAGAACTGGTTTACCGAGACCGGGAGCCTCTTCCTGAATGCCACCCGAATCAGTAAGAATTAAATAAGATGCCGCCAGGAAGTTATGAAAGTCAAGGACTTCAAGGGGCTCGATTATCCTTAGCCTGTCAAAGCCATCAAGCTCCTCGTGCGCTGCCTTACGGACGATGGGGTTCATATGAATGGGATATACAGCCTTCGTGTCAGGATGTTCCTCCATAACACGGCGTATTGCCCTAAACATATTACGCATAGGCTCGCCCAAATTCTCACGACGGTGTGCGGTCACCATAATAAGACGCGAGCCTTCAGCCCATTCAAGCACGGGGTGTGAGTACCCCTCTCTAACCGTAGTTGCGAGAGCATCAATTCCAGTATTGCCAGTAACCCAAATCCGTTCGGCAGGCTTGCCTTCAGACACGAGGTTCATTCGACTCGCCTCAGTTGGCGCGAAATACCATTCGGAAACTATATCAACCGCTTGACGATTAAACTCTTCTGGCCAAGGGGAATAAATATCATGCGTACGCAAACCCGCTTCAACATGCCCGACCGGAATTTGCAAATAAAAGCAGGCTAGAGCAGCAGCAAAGCTAGTCGTTGTATCCCCATGCACGAGAACAGCGTCGGGCCGTTCCTCTTCCAAAACGCCCTTGAGCCTCATCAGCACATCGCAAGTCACATCAAAGAGAGTTTGACCGGATTTCATAACAGCAAGGTCATAATCAGGGCAAACTCCAAATACACGAAGAACTTGATCAAGCATCTCACGGTGTTGCCCCGTGACTGTCACCACAACCTGGAAATCGCCAGAACGAGTTTTAAGCTCATTAACAAGCGGGCACATTTTGATTGCCTCTGGACGCGTTCCGAAGACAAGCATGACTTTCTTCAATGTAATCTCCCTAAGCTATGTCCCAAGCCCCATGCATTAAATGAGACGTTAAAAGCATGCTTTAATCATGGGACTTATGGGCATGCAGTTCAGTAGATGCAAGTCAACTACAACTTGTAAACGTTTACGCCATCACCCATCACGCCACGAGGATCGATGATGATGCGGTCACCGAAAACCTCAGGTTTATCCTTGATTTGGGAGTGAGCAACCATGACGATGACAACTTCCAAACCATCAAGAAACTCTTCCATAGAATGGACCTGACCAGGAACCTCGTCACGGTCAACCCACGGATCATAAACTTTAACTCCACCTGCGCAAAGGTGTTCCTCCATCGACTCAATCATTTGCAGAGTCGGGCTCTCGCGAACATCGTCAACGTCCTCCTTATAGGTAAGGCCGTAAATGCCCACCTTGGAAGCATCGGAAATGCCATGCTCAGCCATCGCCTCATGAGCCCTATGGAGCACATATTCAGGCATGGACGCATTCGTCTGAAGCGCGAGTCGAATAAAGTTCGCAGTTTCAGGGTAGTCACCAACGAGGAACCAGGGATCAACGGGAATGCAGTGCCCGCCGACACCGGGGCCAGGATTCAGGATGTTCACACGAGGATGCTTGTTTGCAATGCGAATAACCTCGGAAACATCCATTCCGCCGATTCGGCAAATCTTGGCAAGCTCATTGGAAAAAGCGATGTTCACTGCACGGAAGGTGTTCTCAACGACCTTGGTCATCTCTGCAGTCCTAATGTCAGTGATGGCTATTTCACCCTGGCAGAAGCTCGAATAGAGTGCCGCAACCTGCTCAGCGACCTCAGGAGAATCTGCACCAATGGTACGATTGTTGTGCAGTAGCTCAGAAACCATATTTCCAGGAATAATACGCTCGGGCGCATGAACAAGCTTGACATCAGAGCGACCCGCCTCGTCAACAACAGGGCGCACATAGCGGTCAATGGTGTTAGGTGACACCGTGGACTCGATAACTACGATAGCGCCCTCAGGAGCAACATCGAGAACGGACCTGGTGGCAGCTACAACATAGCAAGGATCGATCTTTTTATCGACCTTGTCATAAGGGGTGGGAACCGAAACGATGTAGGTGTCACACACCTGGTACTCAGTCGTAAAACGAATTCCTGCAGCCAGTGCATCAGCGAAGAGATCATCAAGCCCCTCCTCCTTAAACGTGGTTCGTCCAGCATTAAGGGTGGCAACAAGCTCCTCGTTATAATCCGTACCGACAACCTCAACGCCATGAGAAGCCATCATGAGGGCGGTAGGAAGTCCAATATAGCCAAGGCCGATAACGTTAACCATTCTTCTTGCTTCCTTTCATTTGCTTCTTATATTTCATAACAAGAGCGACGAACTTCGCATTCCCCACGATATAGCGCTTCCATAGGCGCCCAGGCTCCTGGACGAATCGGTAAAACCACTCGAGACCATGATCCTGCATCCATTTGGGCGCGCGATCGGTGACGCCAGCAACTACGTCAAAGCTGCCCCCAACACCCATAACAAAAGGAATGCCTATCTGGGATAGATATTTATTGACCCAATACTCTTTTTTAGGAGAAGAAAAGGCGACGAACATCATGTCCGCACCAGAACTCGCCATATCCGCAACTATCTCGGGCTCGTCAGCATCCGTAAAGTAACCGTTGCGGTAACCAACTATCCGAATCCCGGGATAGCGCTCCTCAAATATTGACTTTACTTCCAGAACAACTTCTTCCTTGGCTCCGAATAAGTAGATTCCTAACCCCTTCTCGGATGCGAGAGCCACAAGCCTTTCGAATAGATCGATCCCGGCAACTCTTTCATACAGCGGAATCCCCAGCTGCTTTGCCGCCCATACAATTGAAGCACCGTCGGCATTGATGATAGGGCACGAGTTAACAATCGAGGCAAGCTCCGGGTTCTGTTCCATCAAGTTCACCTTTGAAGCATTGATAACAACGTGCTGCGTAGGTATGCCCGAATTAATTATGCGTTCGACCTCTGCGATAGTTTCGTCCATAGACAAAGCGTTCACATATGTATTCAGTATTTTATAACGGCTCTTATCTAAGTCATTTCCCATTAATATGCCCCTTCACCAGTAAGAACGACCCTGACCGTTTGGAGGATGGTTTTGAAGTTCACCCAAAGGCTGCGCTCACGGATGTACTTAAGGTCGAGCTCGACCATATCCTCGAAGTCGAGGTCTGATCGGCCCCCAACCTGCCAATAGCCCGTAAGGCCCGGCTTAACCGCCAAGCGCTGTATGGCCCATGCATCGTACTCTGCAACCTCGTTGGGCAGCGGCGGGCGCGGACCGACCACGGTCATCTGACCCAGAAAGACATTAAGGAACTGCGGGAACTCGTCGATGGAATGCTTGCGCAGGAACTTGCCCACCTTGGTGACGCGCGGATCGTCCTTCATCTTGAACATGGCGCCGTCAATCTCGTTGCAGCGCTGCAGCTCCTGAAGACGCTGGTCCGCATCCTTGTACATGCTGCGGAACTTATACATGGTGAACTCATGCATGCGCCCGTCGCGGTGTGTGCGCGAGATGCGCTTCTGCGCGTAGATGGGGCATCCCGGGCTCTCCAGGCAGATCGCCGCGCAGATGATGGCACCCGGAATCAGGCCAACAGCTATGACGGCACCGCTGAACGCGATGTCGAACACACGGCGTCCAGCCCGATAGAGCCATTTGCCACGATTGGCATCGCGCAGATCCTGCATGGCCTGATATCGGTCATATTTTCCGACTTTTGCAACATATTCGGCCCTTTCCCGCGAAACGGGAATGCCATTGCCTGAAGGATAGTCAGTTGCCCCCGAATAACTAACTTGATTCACTTCTTGTCCATTCCGAAATTGAACTAACCAGCCGTCTTATCACTTGAATCGATAAATAAGGTGCCTATGTTTGGGCCACGCCGTCAGCAGAGATCAACGCTAGACCCATCCGAGCAGAAACGATGCGACCGCACAAATTGAACTCTATGAGCGCCGTGCTTTTCCGCCTATTAATACGCTTTATCCTTGCCTGCCAACCAACAAGTGGCCCCCGATCAATTGAGACCGAATCCCCGACCTTGAACCCCCTGCTCATGGGAATAACGCG
>CAUWJA010000150.1:0-4083 GCA_963558905.1 uncultured Eggerthellaceae bacterium | reverse complement strand
CCCTGGGGCGCAGCGGAATACGTTGCGCACTGTCGCGAAATGCGGAGAGCTGCCATGGTCGAGAGCCAACTTCACGCTCCATCTGTTGACACCCAACCATGTCCTTAGCTTGACGCAGAAAGGAATGGACGTGGAATTCGTCAACACTGCTTGGGCGCTTGCTCCGGCACTCATGGCCATCGTCTTGGCCCTCATCACCAAAGAGGTGTACGTATCTCTGTTCGTGGGCATCACCTTGGGTGCATTGCTCGTGGCAGGCTTCAATCCCGTAACCACCCTGGACACCATGGTCACCGAGGGCTTCGTGCCCGCGGCCGCAGACAATGCCGGCATCTTCATCTTCCTGGTTGTCTTGGGCATCCTGGTCGCCTTGGTCAACACCGCAGGCGGCGCCGCTGCATTCGGCCGCTGGGCCGGAAAGCATGTGAAGTCCCGCGTCGGCGTGCAGATTGCCTCGTTCATTCTGGGCATCCTGATTTTCGTCGATGACTACTTCAACTGCCTGACCGTCGGCTCCGTCATGCGTCCGCTCACTGACAGCAAGAACGTCTCTCGTGCTAAGCTGGCATTCATCATCGACGCCACCGCCGCCCCCATCTGCATGATCGCCCCGGTTTCCTCCTGGGCTGCTGCGGTCTCCGGCGTGGCGCAGGACCTTGGCGTCAACGGCATCGAACTGTTCATCAACGCCATCCCGTTCAACTTCTATTCCCTGCTCATGATCGTATTCGTGGCTGGACTCATCTTCCTGAACTTCGATTACGGCCCCATGGCAAAAGCGGAGATCGAAGCATACCGCGACGGCAACCTCGGTTCGCTCGGCAACGATGAGGTTGTCACCAACGCCAAGGCAAGCCTGTGGGACATGCTGCTTCCCATCATCGTGCTGATCGCGTGCTGCATCGGTGCAATGCTCTATGTGGGCGGTTTCTTCGGCGGCGACGCCAATGGCGACATCATCAACGCATTCGCCAACACCGACGCCTTCACGGCTCTTCCCTGGGGCTCCCTGATCGCAGTCGTGTTCACCTTCATCTACTTGATCGCCCGCCGTGTTCTCACACTCAAGACGGCTTCCGAATGCTTCGTCACCGGCTTCAACGCCATGGTTCCCGCCATCTTGGTTCTGACCTTCGCCGTGACCCTGAAGAACATGACCGGCCTTCTGGGTGCCGACGTGTTCGTGGCCGGCCTGATGGAAGGCGCCGCACCTGGCCTGTTCAACCTGCTGCCCGCCGTGATCTTCCTGGTCGCCGTGTTCCTGGGCTTCTCCACCGGCACCAGCTGGGGCACCTTCGGCATCCTGATTCCCATCGTGATGCCCATCTTCGCCAACGACCCCACCCTGCTGATCATCGGCATCTCCGCATGCCTGGCAGGCGCTGTAGCCGGCGACCACTGCTCGCCCATCTCCGACACGACGGTCATGTCCTCGGCCGGAGCGAACATGCTGCACGTCAACCATGTGTCCACGCAGCTGCCCTACGTCATCACCATGGCTGTCATCTCGTTCGTGATGTTCGTAATCGCCGGCTTCGTGCAGAACGCTTGGATCTGCCTGCCCATCGGCGCCGCGCTGACCATCGGAACGCTGCTGGTTCTCAAGAAGACCATCGGCAAGAGCGTCAAAGACCTCAAGCCCTACGAAGCCGAAAACGCAGCAGAATAAGCGCAACGCGCACTTCAAATGCAATCCATTCAGGAAACCCGCCACGTGCGGGTTTCCTGCGTATTGCTCTACAATGCAACCCAATCACCCTGAAACTGCAACGTATGTCCGGAGGATACATGGCATCCGAACCTGAAGAACGCATCGATTCCAGCATTGACTCCCCTTGCGTCTCCACCGATGAGAGCCTGGAGGACAAGAAGCTTGATACCGCGAAACGCCTTGCAAAAAAGGCCGCTCAGCTCTGGGATGACTGGAGAATTCGCAGCGTCGCCTATTCTGCGCTGCTCACGCTCGCCCTGTTCGCCATCACACGCTTCGTACCATCCATGCCACCCATCCTGATTGCAGTGATATGGGCTATTGCAAGCGTGTTCGCAGCCGTGCGGCTCGCCTACTGCGCCGTCATCAAACGCACGCACAAACAATCTGCTCTCCGCGCAGGCGGTTGCACCTCAAGGTTCAATCAGGGCCGCATCCTTGCCCTTATAGTCTCTTTTGTATTGGCCGCCGTCGGCGTAGGGATACTGTTCCTCTCAATGGTCAAATGGGGAGCCGTTGAATGGTTGGTCATTGCCTGCGGCCCGCTCCTCTTCATCCCCGCAACAATCATCAGCGAGAAAATTGCCCACCGCGAGTTTGCTGACACCTACCTCACGGTGGGCAAAATCAAGGCAAACACCCTCGTCTTATTCCTCATGCTCATCGTCATCTACATACCCGCATTGCTGATCGCAGGCGGATTCGACGCTCCGGATTCCGCTGCGCAGGCGGTGGCTGACTCGGTAGGCGTCTTCGACTCATCCCCCTCGGCCGTGATTTCCGAACTCGGCAAATTAACCGCATTGGTTGACGGAATGACGGCATTCGCCCTAGGACACATAGCTGAAACATCCGAATGGCTCTATGTGGTCATCAAAATCATGCTCACAGCAATGGCCTTCCTGGCATACACAGGCCTGATTTCGGCGATCTCCATCAAGCACGACGAGCTCTTGCGCATCTTCAGGCCGATTGAGACGGGCGAAGCCCTCAAAGAGACATCAAATCAGTCAGAAATCCCGCCGCAACCGAAGCGCATCGTGCGCAGATATGCGGCAACCGCAGTCATCCTGCCCTTGATTCTCATCGCGGCATTCCCCGCCGTCGACAAGAACCTTGAGCAGGTCACGCAATCCGAACCATATACCCGCGTCGAACAGTTCGTACGCGATCAGGTTGACTTCATGGCAGTCACGATCGACGGGAAATACTACGATCCCGCCGCCATCCAGGCTCTCGAAGAGGAGGCTCTGGCACGCTACGACGCACTTACCACAGACGCACGCGAACAGCTCACTGCAATCGTGAATGAAATGTGCGACCAGCAGATTGCCAACGTAGACAGCTACCTGGACTGGTACTACAGCCTCACCGCCGACTACGAACGACTGGCCGGCTTGTTCACGGGGACCCTCGAAGAGGGAATGGCGAAGCAGCTGGAGCAACGCCTGAGCGAAGGGGTGGACACTTCGAAACTCGATGCGCTTTTGAACGATTTCGCATCCCAGGCAGAGGCGATTCGCGCAGAGTTCGAGATGGGCCTGAGCGAGCACGAGATAACGGGCATACCCGGCTGGCTGGTCACTGAAAGCAGGAGCATTGCCAGCGCGGACCTGCTAACCCCGCCGCAACCGACCCAGCAGCTTCTTGAATTCCGCGAGCGAACGGTGGTCAGCGTCGGTGCAGGCGTGGCGAGCGGCATCCTCGCGAAAAGGGCCGCTGGGAAAATCGTGACGTCGGAGGCATTCGAACAGATGACGAAGAAGCTCGCTTCAGCACTTACGCGCAGCGGCATCGTCAAGGCGGCAACATCTGCAATCGGAACCGTCATAACGCCCGGTGCCGGCACAGCAGCAGGCGTGGCGGCAGGCATCGGCATAACCGTAGCAACCGACTACCTGCTCCTGAAAGCCGACGAAGCGCTGAACCGCGAATCCTACAAAGCAGAGATCATAGCCTCGATCGAGGAGGGGCGAACCGAACTTCTCGGCCTGATAACCAGCTAACCCTTTATCAGCAAAACGAGGCGTACGCCCCCCCCGAAACATTAGTCAAGCAGATCGGCCAGGCGTTCCAAATCGGACGCAAATCGGGCAGCATCAATACCGTCATCGGTTTCGGCTGCAGTGCGCACCGTATCGAAACGCTCTACGGGGCGCATCTCCGAACGGATATCGGCGCCAGCTATGGCAGCCTCACGGGACTCAAGCGGCTGATGCACGGCCAGATCCACGCCCTCCGCATGCGAAACCAGCGTGAATCCTGCAACGCCGGTGGTCTTCTGGTAGGCGGACGAGAAGCCGCCGTCCACGATCACCACGCGTCCGCCGCATTTCACGGGATCTTCGCCATCTTTGACCTTCACGGGCACA
>CAUWJA010000149.1:0-4118 GCA_963558905.1 uncultured Eggerthellaceae bacterium | reverse complement strand
CCCTGGGCATCTTCAACCGCCTCGACGCGTCCGTGGATCGCATCGAGACTGTCGATGGCTTCGCGAAGGCGCTTGATGCCCTCGGCCACATCGCACACCAGAGTGCGCACCGCTTCAGCGTCGGCGCCGATGGCTTCCATCTCGGAGACGGCAGCGGACATCTCACGGGCGTAGGCGATGACGGCAGGCAGATAGGTGCGACGCGCCATTCGTTGCATCACACGGACCTCGATGTTCATGATCTTGGCATACGTTCCCAGCTTCACCTCGTATCGACTGCGCACTTCGCTTTCGGAGAGCACGCCGAACGACTCGAACAGCTCGATGCTCTTCGGATCGACCATGCACGGCAGCGCCTCTGCGGTGTTGCGATGGTTGGCCAGACCTCTGCGGGCCGCCTCCTGCTCCCATTCCTCGGAATAGCCGTTGCCGTTGAAGATGATGCGCTCATGGGCGGCGAAGACATCGCGCACATACGCGATTGCACGCTGTTTGAACGACGCATCCGCCATCGAGGCGTCCCCGAGGCCCTCCTCCATGGCATCCGCGAAATCCTTGAGGCTTTTCGCCACTGCCGTGTTGAGCACCGTGTTGCAGTCGGAGAGGTTCGCATTCGATCCGGGCATGCGGAATTCGAATTTGTTTCCCGTGAAGGCGAAGGGGCTGGTGCGATTGCGATCCGTGTTGTCCTTCGGAAAGTTCGGCAGCACTGATACGCCCAAATCCATCGCAGATGAGCCGGCCGGAGCATACGACGTCCCCTCGATGAGGGATTTCACCACATCCCCCAGCTCATCGCCGAGAAACACCGACATGATGGCAGGAGGCGCCTCATGGGCACCGAGCCGGTGGTCGTTGCCCGCGCTGGCGATCGACATGCGCAAAAGCTCCTGATAGTCATCCACCGCCTGGATCACCGCCGCAAGAAACACCAGGAACCTGAGGTTTTCCATAGGGCTGTCACCGGGATCGAGCAGATTCTTCCCATCGGCGCTGACTGCCCAGTTGTTATGCTTGCCCGATCCGTTGATGCCTTCGAACGGCTTCTCATGGAGAAGGCATACCAGCCCGTGATGGGAGGCGTCGAAGCGCATCTTTTCCATGGTGACAAGGTTCTCATCGATCGCACGGTTCGCATTGGCGAAGATCGGCGCCAGCTCGTGCTGCGCCGGTGCAACTTCGTTGTGCTTGGTCTTCGCGGAAACCCCCAGCGCCCACAGGTCGCAATCGAGCTCCTTCATGAACTCGTTGACCGTTGGGCGGATCGCACCGAAGTAATGCTCCTCGAGCTCTTGGCCTTTGCAGGGCGCCGAACCGAACAGCGTGCGGCCGCACAGCACCAGATCCTCCCTGGCGGCGTAGTCCTTCTCCGAGATGAGGAAGAATTCCTGTTCGGCACCGACCGTCGCGACCACGCGCCTGGGGCTTTCGCCGAACAAAGCAAGCACGCGTTTCGCCTGGGCATCGATTGCATCCATGGAGCGCAGAAGCGGCGTCTTCTTATCGAGCGCCTCACCGTTGTAGCTGCAAAACGCCGTCGGAATGCACAGCACTTCATCCTTGATGAACGCGTAGCTCGTCGGATCCCATGCCGTATATCCGCGCGCCTCGAATGTGGCGCGCAAGCCACCCGATGGGAAACTCGATGCGTCGGGCTCTCCCTGGATGAGCTCCTTGCCGGAAAACGATGCGATGGCCGTCCCGTCTCCGCATAGATCAAGAAAGCTGTCGTGCTTCTCGCTTGTCACGCCTGAGAGCGGCTGGAACCAGTGGGTGTAATGGGTCGCGCCTTTTTCGATCGCCCATTCCTTCATGGCATGGGCGATTACGTTGGCCACTTCGGGCTCCAAAGGCTCGCCATTCTTCACCGTGGCCATGAGCTGGCGAAACGTTGCCTTCGGCAGACGCTCCTTCATCACGTGCTCGTTGAATACCATGGAGCCGTACACTTTCTCGATCATGGCCCTTCCTTTCAGTTGCCCGAAATCTGACGGCAATCAAGTCTAGGAATGCAATGTTTCGAAAACATGTCCATACGGTTAACGAATGCCCTCTTCACGTTTCCAGCGTGTTACGGGTGCCTGGAAAGCTGCGTCGGGAAACGCAGGGGAAACATAGGCGGTCTAACATTTCCGCATACGTTTCAACCGACTGTCGAATCGAGGAATGCATGGCGAAGCACATCTTCGTGACGGGAGGAGTGGTCTCCTCCCTGGGAAAGGGAATCGTCGCAGCTTCTTTGGGGAATCTGCTCAAAGCACGGGGACTGCGCGTCACCATCCAGAAAATGGACCCTTACCTCAATGTCGATCCGGGCACCATGTCACCGTTTCAGCACGGTGAGGTCTTCGTCACCGAAGACGGACATGAAGGCGATCTTGATCTAGGGCACTACGAGCGGTTCATCGATGAGAACCTCACGGGCGACTCCAACTTCACCCAAGGCAGCATCTACCGCGACCTCATCGCGCGCGAAAGGCGCGGTGATTTCCTGGGCGGCACGGTCCAGGTCATCCCCCACGTCACCGACGCCATCAAGGAGCGGATCCGCCTCGCCGCCTCGACAAGCGGTGCCGATGTGGTCATCTCGGAAATCGGGGGGACGGTCGGCGACATCGAATCCCAACCCTTCATCGAAGCCGCACGCCAATTCAAGAAGGAAGCCGGAGCCGACAATGCGGTCTTCGTCCATGTCTCCCTTGTCCCCTACATCGCCGCAGCCCACGAGGTCAAAACCAAGCCTACGCAGCACTCGGTGAAAGAACTGATGTCCATGGGCGTGCAGCCTGACTTCCTGGTCTGCCGCAGCGACCGTGAAATCACCGATCAAGTGCGTTCGAAGCTCGCCTTGTTCTGCGACGTATCGGAGCAGCGCGTCATCAGCTGCGTCGATGCCGACACCATATACCGGGTTCCCGTCAATCTGCACGAACAGCGCTTCGACGATGAGATCATCGAAGCGCTCAAGCTGCCACGCGGGCCCATCGACCTTTCACATTGGCAGGCATTCCTGGACTCCTGCGATCGGTGCGAATCGAAGGTGAACGTTGCCATAGTCGGAAAATACACCGATCTGCCCGACGCCTATCTTTCGGTCATCGAAGCACTTCACCATGCTGCCGCCCACCAATCGGCTGCAGCATCCATCGATTTGATCGACGGCGAATCCCTTGACAGCTCCAATGCCGCAGAACGACTGGCCAACGCCGACGCCATCGTGGTTCCCGGCGGATTCGGCTCCCGGGCTTTCGAAGGCAAAATCGAAGCCGTCGGATTCGCCCGGGAACAAGGCATCCCGTTTCTCGGAATCTGCCTGGGTCTGCAGGCGGCCGTCTGTGAATTCGCCCGCCGCGTTGCCGGCCTCGAAGGCCCCTCGTCAACGGAGTTCGATCCGGATGCCGTCTATCCCGTAATCGACCTGCTTCCGGAGCAGCGCTCGGTAACCGAGAAAGGCGCAACGATGCGCTTGGGCGCATATCCATGCATCCTCAAAGACGGATCGATTGCCGCACATGCATACGGCCGGACAGCCATCAGCGAGCGCCATCGGCATCGTTACGAAGTCAACAACGACTACCGTCCCGCACTCGAACGCGCCGGCCTGGTCGTTTCAGGCACATCCCCCGATGGCAGGCTCGTGGAGATCGTCGAGCTTGGCGGACACCCCTGGTTTGTCGCAACCCAGGCGCATCCTGAGTTCAAAAGCCGACCGGGCAAGCCCCATCCGCTGTTCGACGGCCTCATAAAAGCCGCCGTATGCAGGCGAGAAGCGAACCCCGCAGCCGAATAACCGAAAAGAGGCGCGACCCATTCGGATCGCGCCTCTTCGTGTATCGTGTATCAACCTAGCATAGCCTTATTGCACGATACGGACTCGCACCTGCCCTCCGCAATCAACCGCAGACCGGCTTGGCCGCAAGTCGCGTCAGTGAGCCGTGGGAACTCACAAGATCAGCATTGCAACCGTAACGATCACAAGGCAGACCACAGCCAGGATGACCAGAAGCTTCCACACCCACTTGAGCCATGTGGAGTACTGGATGTGGGCAACCGCAAGACCGCCCATGATAGCGCCGCAGGTGGGAGTGAACAGGTTCACGAAGCCGTTTGCGGAGCTG
>CAUWJA010000148.1:0-4133 GCA_963558905.1 uncultured Eggerthellaceae bacterium | reverse complement strand
CGCTGCCGCCACCGTCGAAGGTTCCACCAGCATCGTTGGCATGGCGGTTCTTTCGAAGAGCTATGCCGATGCGGGTCCTCTGATGTTCGCCATGTTCATGGCCATGCTGTCGGTGTCGCTCGGCTTGATGAACCTGCTGCCCATCCCGCCCCTTGACGGCGGACGCTTCGTTGTCGAGATATTCCAGAAATTCGCGCATCGGCCGGTGGCCCCCCGGGTGATGAACGCCATGAGCGTTGCCGGCATGGTGCTGTTCACGGCATTTTTCATCTTCATGGTCAATCAGGATATTCAACGGTTCGTGTTCGGCAATTGGTAGGAGGATGCATCCATGAAACCCAACGAGTCCACACGCCGCGTGATGGTGGGCAAGGTGCCTGTGGGCGGCGGCGCGCCCTGTGCCGTGCAGTCCATGCTCAATGCCCCTGCCGATGACGTTAAGGCCAATCTCGCCCAGATAGATCAGCTTGCTGCCGCCGGCTGCGAGATCGTGCGCATGGCCATCCCGAGGCGTGCGTGCCTCGATGCGTTTTCGGCTGTGTGCGCGGAAAGCCCGCTGCCGGTGGTGGCTGACATCCATTTCGACGCTGTCATCGCGTGCGAGGCGGCGCGGCGCGGTGCGGCGAAGCTTCGCATCAATCCGGGCAACATCGGCGGTCTGGAAAAGACCGATGCGGTCATCGAGGCGGCCAGGGCTGCCGGCATCCCCATTCGCATCGGCGTCAATGCGGGGTCGCTTGATGACGCGGTCAAGGGCCGCGCGGATATGACCATGCCGCAGAAGCTCGCTTCCTCGGCCATCGAATACGTGCGTTATTTCCAGCAAAGGGAATTCTTCGATCTGGTGGTTTCGGCGAAGGCGCATGATGTGATGACCACCGTCGAGACCTATCGCATCCTTTCGCGGGAGATCCCCGAGGTCCCTCTGCATATCGGCGTCACTGAAGCCGGCACGTTGTTGCAGGGCGCTGTCAAAAGCGCGAGCGGCCTGGGCATTCTGCTCGAACGGGGAATCGGCGACACCATGCGCATCTCTTTGACCGACGATCCCGTGCAGGAGGTCCGCGCCAGCTGGATGCTGCTTTCGGCCCTCGATCTGCGCCGCAGGGGGCCGGAGATCATCAGCTGCCCCACGTGCGGCCGTTGCCAAGTCGACCTGATAGCGCTTGCGTCCGAAGTCGACCGCCGTCTGGCATCCGTGAACGCCCCTATCAAAGTCGCCGTGATGGGTTGTGTGGTCAATGGGCCCGGAGAAGCCGCCGATGCCGATCTGGGCGTTGCCTGCGGTGCGGGCTCAGGGGCCATCTTCGCCCACGGAAAGGTCTTGCGCAAGGTTGACGAGGGCGGTATCGTAGACGCTTTGATGGAAGAGATTGCGAAGCTCGAGGCGTGATCGGCGGTCTTTGCGCCGCACGCCGCGGCTCTGCTGCGTTTGCTTCGCCGCACCATGATGTTTTGCACTGATAGATAGGACATGACAGATGAACAAAGTAGTGAACCGTTCGGTTCTGCGCATGAGCTCGCTGTATGCGCCCACGCTCAAGGAAGATCCCAGCGATGCCGACATCGTTTCCGCGAAGCTGTTGGTGCGTGCCGGCATGATCCGCAAAGAGGCTGCCGGTCTGTATTCGTTTCTGCCGCTGGGTCTGCGCGTCCTGCACAAGATAGAGAACATCGTCCGCGAGGAGATGGATTCCCACGGCGGCCAGGAGATCCTGATGCCGTTCGTGCAGCCTGCCGAGCTGTGGCATCGCAGCGGACGGTGGGATGTGTACGGCGCTGAGTTGCTGCGCGTGACTGACCGCCATGACAACGAATTCTGCTTGGGGCCCACCCATGAAGAGATCATCACCGACTTGGTGCAAAACGAGCTGCGCAGCTATAAGGATCTGCCGAAGAACCTCTACCAGATCCAGGTGAAGTTCCGCGATGAGCGCCGTCCGCGCTTCGGTCTTCTGCGCGGCCGCGAGTTCATGATGAAGGATGCCTACAGCTTCGACGCCGACGCCGAGGGTCTGGACGCCAGCTATGCGCAGATGCGCGACGCCTACACCAACATGTGCGAGCGCATGGGCCTGAAATACCGCATCGTTCAGGCAGACTCCGGCCAGATCGGCGGCAACGAGTCGGAAGAATTCATGGCGCTGGCCGAAACCGGCGAAGCCGAGCTCGTATACTGCGAGTGCGGCTATGCGGCCGATGTCGAAGCCGGTGCCTGCACGCCGCACCCCACCGCCTTCGCCGCCGATGCCATGGAAAAGATCGCCACTCCCGGTGTGCATACCATCGCCGAGCTGGCCGGGTTCCTGGATTGCCCCGAAAGCTCCACGGCCAAGGCGTTCGCCGGCATGGGCGAAGACGGCGGCATCTGGGTCCTGTTCGTTCCCGGTGACTACGAAGTCAATGAGATCAAGGCCGACCGCATCATTGCGGGCTTCCGTCCGCTGTCTGACGAGGAACTCAAAGACGCCGGCCTGGTCAAGGGTTCCATGGGTCCCGTCGGTCTGCCTGAGGGCGTGAAAGTCGCCGCCGACGAGAGCCTGCGCGCGATCGAGCGCTGGGTCGTGGGAGCCAACGAGGACGGCTTCCACTTCATCGGCGCCAAGCTGGGTGAAGATTTCCAGGTCGACGCCTGGGCTGATCTGTGCACTGTGCGCGAGGGCGATTTGTGCCCCGTGTGCGGCAAGCCGCTTTCTGCTGCCCGCGGCATCGAGGTCAGCCAGATTTTCAAGCTGGGCACCAAATACTCTGAGGCCATGGGAGCCATGTTCATGGATGAATCCGGTGCGGAGCGTCCGTTTGTGATGGGCTGCTACGGCGTCGGCGTTTCCCGTACCATGGCTGCTGCCGTCGAGCAGAGCCATGATGAATTCGGCATCATCTGGCCTGCGGGCATCGCTCCGGCGCATGTGTGCGTCGTGCCGCTGAGCACCAAGCCCGACGAGGTCACCGAGGCCGCCGAGGAACTGGCGAAGTCCCTGGCCGCAGGTGGTCTTGAGGTCGTGATCGACGATCGCGATGAGCGCGCCGGCGTCAAGTTCGCCGACAATGACCTGATCGGCTGGCCTGTCCAGGTCGTCGTGGGCAAGCGTGGCCTGAAAGAGGGCACTGTCGAAGTGAAGAACCGCGCCACCGGCGAGAAGGTTTCCGTCGCGTTGGCTGAGGTTGCCTCTGCCGTCGAGGCTATTCTGGGCTAGCGGATCCAGGGGCCGGGGCATTGCGCTTCCGGCCCCTCTGCCCGATGCTTGCCCCGTCGTTCGGCCAAGGCCTTTCTCTCGTTTCGGCCGCGAATCTGTCCCGGTTCTGTCCTTTCGGACCTGAATGTCTCTTCCGTTTCGCCTGCAGCTCGCATTGCGGGCCATCAAAGAGCGCTCCGCGCGTTTCGCCATTAGCTGCCAGCTAATGAAACGGCATGCGGCTTCCGCTAAAGTCCCTTGCATATTGTCAAATGGGCCCGAACGATGGGGTCCTTGGTGGAAGGGAATGAATATGGGGAAGTCCGGAGAGGCGAAAAAGCCGATATATAAGCGCGTCTGGTTTTGGATTTTGGTGGTTGTGATCCTTGCGGCCATCGGAGCCGCTGCCGGCGGGTCGGGCGGAAAAGATGGAGACGGAGCCGATCCTGCAGGCCAGAACCAGATTTCCGCAGATGCATCGGCTGATGGGTCGAAGGGCTCTTCGGAAGCTTCCGAATCCCAGTCGCAGGCCGAGCCTGAAGTTCCCAGAGAGTATCAGTCCGCTTTGGCCAAGGCTGAAAGCTACAGTGAGCTGATGCATATGTCGAAGCAGGGCATCTATGACCAGCTGGTTTCTGAATATGGAGATCAGTTCACTCCTGAAGCCGCGCAGTATGCAATCGACAATCTGGATGCGGATTACAAGGCCAATGCTCTCGAGAAGGCCCGCTCGTACCAGGATACCATGGACATGTCTCCTGCTGCGATTCATGATCAGCTTACGTCCGAATACGGTGAGAAGTTCACCGAAGAGGAAGCGGATTACGCTATTGAAAATCTCTAAGGCCGGTTTCGCGCGACGGGCGTTCGATCCGATGAGATGATTGTTTTCAAGCAACCCTCCGATATGATTGCATCGGAGGGTTGCTCTGTAAGGAAGGGGGAGTCATTGGTTGA
>CAUWJA010000147.1:0-4150 GCA_963558905.1 uncultured Eggerthellaceae bacterium | reverse complement strand
CGCCGGAGTGGAAGCGCTCGACCAGCCTGGTCACGGCGGCAACCTCGTCGCGCGCATGCAAAGGAATGCGCTCTTCGGGCTTCTGGGCGATCAGGCGGACGAACTCGAAAACCTCATACCGCTGCCCCTGCCCCACGCACTCATAGTAGTATTTCTTGGTATTGCGCAGATCTTCGCCGCGCAGTTCGAAATAGTCCACCTTCCACCACGGGGCGGGCACGTAGACATAGCCCTTGGTGCCGGTGATGACCATATCGCCTTCGGTCTTGATGCCGCGGCCCACCTTGAGCGTGGCCGAAGCGTGCGGGTAGAGCAGGTTGCACTTGGTCCACACGCAGAAATCGCCCTCGAACGAGCAGACGAACCGGGCATCTTCATAGTCGGGGCCCAGAAACGACACGGCAGGCAGGCAGATGTAGGACGCCATGTCATAGAAGCTGCCCTGATAGGAATCGGATTTATCGAGCTCATCGAAAACATGGCTGAACGACGCATCGATGTCTTTCACCTCGCCCACCACGCCGCTTTCCAGCATGAGCTTGAGGTGGTCGAAGGCGGGGAAATATCTGGTCTTGAGAGCCTCCATGAGCACAAGCCCGCGTTCGTCAGCCAAAGCGTAGAGCTCCTCCATGTCACGGGAGTTCAGAAACAACGGGCTTTCGCAGAGCACGTGGCAATCAGCGCGCAACGCGGCTTCGATGTATTCGCGATGCCGCTCGATGGATGCGCAGATGTAGACGGCGTCCACGCCGTCGAGCATGGCTTTCAAGCTCTCGGCGGCAGGTATGCCGGTTTCGGGGCGCGCGGGCCAGATGGACGCAACATCGGCGCCTGCCACATGGGAGCATTCATCCACGAAGCGGTCCATCAGGTATCCCGCGCCGATACAGCCCACGGTCACGGGCTTGACGCGCTCGGCGCGCAACTCGGTGCTTGAGACCCCTTCGGTGCGGGACAGGTAAACCACCTGGCAGTAATTGTTCAGGTAATCGAATTTCCCCTCCCAGTCCGACCCGATGGCGAACACATCGACGCCGTATTTCTTGATATCGGAGATCTTCTGGCCTTGGTACTCCTCGACCACCACTTCATCGACCAGGCCCGTTGCCATGACCGCCTGCAAGCGGTCGGCCAGGCTCTGGTGCACGTTGAGCTTGCCGCGATCGCGGTCGAAGGCATCGGAGGTGACGCCGACGATCAGGTAGTCGCCCAGAGCGCGGGCGCGCTCGAGCAGGGCCACATGCCCGTAATGCAGCAGGTCGTACGTGCCGTAGGTGATGACGACTTTCTTTCCATCGCGCATGTCAGTCAGCCTTTCGGTTATCGGTTCGCATCCAGCAGGCCGCGGGCCTTCATGTCGAACAGCGCATCGGCGAGCACGGCATTGTCCGCTTCGGTGAGGCATCCGATATGCCCCACGCGGAAAACCGTCTCCGCCATAGATCCGCCATTGGGGCAGATCCAGATGCCGTAGGTGTCCTTCAACTCCGAGAAGATGGCCTACGCCGATATTTCGCCCGTATACAGCGACGTCACGCAATTGGCAGGCGCCTTGGAGAACAGCTGGAACGGCAGGCCCTCGATGCGGGTGCGGAAATCGGCGGCGAGCGCCGCCACGCGGGCAAGCTCGGCGTCGACACCCTCTCGGTCTATCATACGCAGGCGCTCATTGATCTGGAGCAGAATGCCTACCGCAGGCGTGAACGGGGTCTGCCCGCGCTCGCCGTTTTTCAGCGCATCCTTCAAGTCGAAATACATGCAATGCGCATCGATGCGGGCGATGCGCTCCAACGCTGCCGGGGCCAGCGCCAGCACGGAGATTCCCGGAGGCACTGCAAGCGCCTTCTGGGAACCGGTGATCATGACGTCGATGCCCGCATCCGCCATATCTATCTTCTCGGTCAGAAATGCGCTGACGGCATCAACAATGAGGAACAGCCCTTCGCGACGGCAGAAATCGGCGACCAAGTCCAAATCGTAGGCGACGCCCGTCGAGGTCTCGCACAAGTTGATGAGCATCGCGGTGTATCCTGCGCCCGCGAACGGGGCGAGGTCGTCTGCGGCAAGAGGACTGCCTGCGGGCAGCTCGATGGAATCATGCTCGATCCCATGGATTTCGAGCAGCTGGACGAAACGATGTCCGAAGCTGCCGCCATCGACGACGATGGCTTTATCGGAGGCATCAAGCGTATTCATGACCGCTGCTTCCATGCCGGCAGTCCCCGAACCGGTCAGGAACACGGCGCGGGAAGCATCAGGGGCGCCTGCGAACTTGAGGAACAGCCTTTCGTTTTCCAGCATGGTCCGAGAGAACTCGGGCGTGCGGAAATACGGCACCTGCTGCGCACCCAAGGCGCAGATGCGCTCGTCGGATTGAACGGGGCCAACGGTGAAATTGAGCATAGGGGATATCTCCAATCTGCCTAGAGTTTCCAAATGCGGATATGCTGGGGCCGGCGCTTGTCCTCAGGCGGCATCTGCATGAAATCCTGCCCGTAGATACCGGAAAGATAGCGCACGTAGCCATGGGGGGCGGGAAGCATATGGCCCTCGAAGGGTACTTCCACCAAAGGGAAGCACTCCGATACCGGCCAGCGCTCCCGTTCGCCGTACATGCCACACACGATGGCTATGTCATGCTGGGGCTCATTGCGGTAGCGCGAGCAGATCTCGATGGACTTGCGCGCAGCCTTGAACGGCCCATACGCCTTCGCCAGCACGCGCAACACATTGCGGACCTGCTTCTTCAGAAACGTGCTGCCCGCATTGAACGGCGAGGAATACGCCACCATCATCTCCAGATAGGGACGGCGCTGCTCGATCTGGTTGACGAAGAGCTCCTGGTCATCGGGGATGTAGTCGATCGGGAAGATATCAAGGCCCAGATACGGGCAGTCGGTCTCGGCGATATCGTCTTCGTCTTTGCCGTAATCGGTCCGCACGTAACGCGCATAATCCCTGGCAAAGGTGCCATCCTGGGCGGACACCAGCTTGCGGCCCGGCATCTCGGCGATCTTGGGCGCCAGGGCGATGAACCTATCGTAATCATCGCGCATCATCATGAGATCGATATCATCATCCCAGGGAATGAAACCCTGATGGCGCGCTGCGCCCAGCATGGTGCCCCCGCACAGCATGTACGGAATGCCCTGCTCTTTGAGGAAGGCATCCAGCTCGAGCACCGTCTCAAGCGAGACCTGCTGCATTTCCTTGAGGGAAAGATATTTCCGCTCTTCGTTCATCACGCACCTCTTGAATCGCTCGGAAAACCATCGCGGGGCAAAGCCCTCTACTGCGGCACGATGATTTCGGAATTATGCCAATTGCGTTCGCCTTCAGGCGGCGGGGTCATGTAATCAGGCCCGTAGATGGCGGTCAACACGGCCTCGATATCGGCCGGCGCCGTGAATTCACAGCCTTCGAACGTCACGGCCTGCCCCTCCCCCAGCCAATCGCGCTCGAAGATCTCACGGAACCCGCGCGCTGCGTGCAGGTTGATCGTACGGGGCGATTCGTCATAGGCGAAACGGCCCAGGCAGCGCTCGGTGTTCATCAGCACGCGATGGAAGTCATCACCATAGGGGCGCACCACCTTGCTGAACGCGCCGAGCATCTTGACGGCGAGATTGCCCGCGAATCCGCGGTCGCGCTTGGTGTCTATCACGTAATCGAACTCCGCCGTGCAGTCCATGACGCGCCAGAACAACAGACGGATCTTCTGCAGCACCGCGGCCAAGCCGGTCGGGAAGCCATCCATGGGGATGATGTCGATCCAGGCGACCTCGTGGCGCTCCTCGTTGGCGGAACGGTTGATGACCTGCACGGAAGAATCCGTGATCTTCGCCATACCCTGGCGATAGGTCTCATCGCTGTACACGCTGACCAGCCCGATGCCGGGCTTGCCTTCGAGCTCGCCGGGAGCGATTTCCAGAAACCGCGTGTAGTCGGGGCGCGGCATGCACAGATCGACATCGTCGTCCCAGGGGATGAAACCACCATGGCGCACCGCCCCCAGAAGCGTGCCGCCCAGCAGATAGTAGCGAAGCCCGTAGGCTTTGCAGATCCGGTCGAAGTCCTTCATCAGAGCAAGCTCGGTGAGCTGCAATTTCCTCAGATTGGGGTCGGTTGCCATGGTATAGCCCGTAACCTT
>CAUWJA010000146.1:0-4161 GCA_963558905.1 uncultured Eggerthellaceae bacterium | reverse complement strand
TGCGTTGCGACGGCAGCGCGGTGCTGCCGGGTGCTGCGTGCCGTGCAGCACCCGGAGCATGCAGGGGAACCCGCCACGGCAGGAGGGGGGAGCCGTGGTGGGTTCGAGTGAGGATGCAAAGCCGGGGAGGGGGGTGGGCTCTGCTATCGTCTCGTTTCTGCTGAGCACGAAACGGAGGTCGGTGTGTTATGGAGCGGAAGTCCGTCTCTTACAGGGCAGCCATGATTTTGCCGGCCATGTAGCCATGCGTCATCGCCATGCCCATGGAGTTGCCTGCGGAAGGCGTTGCATAGGCCATGCCGTAACGCTGGCCGACGGTGTTGCCTGCTGCGTAGAGGCCTTTGATGGGGGCGGTGCGGTCGGCCTTCATGACGTTGAGGTTCTCATCGGTGACGAGCCCTGCAAGTGTGACCAGTCCGGTCGATGTGGTGCCGTCATTGTTGCCGGCAGATCCGTAGAACGGTGCGGTTTCCACAGGAATCATGAATTCGGCGTCCTTGCCGTAATCGCTGTCATGGGCAGCATGGCACAGTTCGTTGTAGTGGGCGATTTCCTCAAGTGCGGTCTGCAGGGTGTCGCCTTCGTAGCCCATGTACCCGAGCAGCTCTTCGAGGGTGTCAGCTTTGAAGACCGTAGACGGCATGCCGTCCGTCGCGCTTCCGTTGGGCTCTTCGTTGGGCGAGTGCGTGTTGATTTCATTCACGCCTGCGATTCCGACCCCCGTGACCATTCCGCCTTCGGGGCCTGCGGTCAGCGCGTCCATCTCCTTCTGCATGCGCTCGATGCCGCTGGGGAAGCCCCAGTTGGGAGCCCCGTGATCAAGGCCTGCGCTCTGGACGTTCTTCATGTAGTTTGCGTCGGTCACAACTGCGATCGTGCCGAGCGGCTGACGCAGAACGGCCGAGCTTGTGAGTTGGGCCATGGCCTCGTTCATGAAGCGTTTGCCCTTTGCGTTCAACGTAAGGAAGCCAGAGGTTCCCCATGGGCCGGGTACGCCTCCCATGACATTCATCGACGGACGGGGGTGCGCCTCCATGGCGCCGCCTGCCCAGCAGCCGAGCTTGTGGCCCATGCCGTCTCGGCCACCGCCGAAGATGTCACCTTCCTTGAGGCCCGCACGTGCACCCCATTCGGAGACGTCGGTCAGCAGGTTCCACACCATCTTGGGATCGGCTGAGAAGTCGCCAGTGGCAAGCAAGACGCCCTTGGCGGCATTGAGCTGCAAGTAGCTGCCATCCTCCTTCTTGGCGTAAGCGCCTACAACGGCTTCGCCGTCCATGATCAGAGCCTCGGCGCGGGTGCCGAAGAACCATTGGGCACCATTTTCCTCGGCTGCCCGACGGGCATAGGTTTCGAATTCGGTGAGACGGGTGATGCGGCGACCGGGAATGACTTCAGTGGGGTTGACGGTCTGGATGGTTTGGACGGTGGTTGCCCAGGCTTTGTAGCCGGACTGCTCAACGGGATAGTAGGATCCGTCGGGTTTGTCATAGGCGATCTGGATGATGCAGCGGCCACCTTCAAGGTCCAGCATGTCGGAGGTGTCGGGAATCACCGACACCATGTTGTCGAACATCTCCGCCGAATTCTCAACGAACAGCTTGATCACGGCGGGGGAGACGCGACCCAGGCCGCGGCGGCAGTATTCAGCGGTGATGTCGCCCAGGTCATATCCGCCGAAGCCTTTTTCTGTGATCCATTTGGAATTGTAGGCGCAAATGTCATCGCCGAAGCACCAGAACGTGTCCTCGGGCTGCGCTTCCACGACTACGACTTTTGCGCCGGCCTGGGATGCGGAAAGCGCAGCTTGGGTGCCTGCGTGCCCGCCGCCCAGGACGACGATGTCGGCATCTACGGTCTCGCTCACCATGTCCTCGGTGATTTCGGGCATGGTGCCCAGCCAGTCTTCGCTGCAGATCGTACCGCCGACAAGATCGCCAGGAGCGATGGCGCCATCTGCAGGCGAGGTGCTCGTGGAAGAGTCCGAATTACCGGAGCTTGCCGAAGGCGAGCAGCCTGCGACTGCGGCGATGGCTCCGACGCCTGCGGCGGCAGCAGCGCCTTTGAGGAAGTCGCGTCGATTGAGCTTCAACGCGGAATCATGATCGGTCATTGTTCCCTCCAATCGTGTATGTTCGTCCGGTGATGTGCCGGGCGGTCGGGCTCGGTGCCCGATGCCATCGAGGGTACGGATGGCGCAGTTTCCGAACAATGACCGACTTGCGTGAAACCGTATGCGATTACATCACCGTAATGGGTGATATGTTGCAACGGGCTTCAGAATTCCCAGATGGAGGGCGAAACCGAATGAGGACGCATGCAGCTGGACTATAATTTTGCAAATTGTGCCATTTGCTTCGGGAGGATGGGATGACGATGGGGAATGAAGATGCATCCGCTGCGCGTCTGCATGGTGCGCTCTTATTTGCGGCCGCCCAGATGGCCGCAGTGCTCTCGGTTCTTCCTGCCGTGTTCGAACCTATCCGCAGCGGCCTGCCGGAAGGCCCGATACCGTATTCGGTGATTGCGGGTTTCGCGGCGGTCGCGGGAGCCGCGTTGCTTCTTCTGGGCCGCGGAAACGCTCCGAGCGGATGGACCGTAAGGGTGATTGCGTGGTGCTCTTCGACGGCGCTTGCTGTGTGCAGTGTGCTTGCGGCATGCTGTCAGCTTGCGCCCGAGGCGGCGCCGTGGGCCCTTTCGGCGATTGCGCTGCTTGCTTTCGCAGGACTTGCGTCGCAGACGGCGCTGTGGGCGAATGCATATGCCGGGTACGCTTTTCGCACGGTTATGGTGAATACGGCGGCGTCGTTCGCTTTGTTTTCGGTCTGCGTGCTTTCGTTCGCTTATTTGCCTGTGGGCCGGATGGCAGTGTCCTCGGTGCTTTTCGCCGTTGCGGCAGCCGGAGGGTTCGTTGCTGTTCGCATGGTGCGAATGCGCGAGCGTGCCTTTGGGTTGCGGGATGGGGAGGCGCCTGAGCCCCATGATTCGTTCGGCGAGGAGCCGACGGCCCATTCAGCGCATCTCAAGTCCGCCTCTGCGGCGGAGGCTGGAACCAACGACGATATCCGCAGCGAAAGGCGTCGTTTGTTCAGTTTGTTCACTGGGGTGGGCGCGCTGGGATGCTGGCTTGCAGCATTCACGCTCCCTTTTGCGCTTGCAAGCGAGAATCCGTCTGACAACTTCGGCGCTATGGCGGTAGCCGCATGTGTCATCTTGGCGGCATGTGCAGGCTTTTTTCTGCATGGCTCCCGCAGGATGTCTGACAATCAGCTGCGATTCAAGCTCTTCGAGGTGGCTCTCCCCAGCTTGGCGCTCGTCGCTTTCGCCATCAAGATGATTCCTATCGCACTGCTCTACGATACGGCTTTCCGAAGCTTCATGGAGCTGTATTTCCTGATACTGGCTGTTGCGTTCTGGATGACGCTGGCATTGCTCGTCCGCGCGAATCCTGCGTTGATCGCAACGGCGGCGGGCACGGCGGTCGCCGTTGCGACGGCATGCACGGCGGCTGGAAGCGCTGTGAGCCAAATGGACGACAACTCGCGCAATATCATATTGGGGCTGGTCACGGCTGCGTTTCTCGTTGCGGCGATTGTGCGCACGGGTCGCAACTTGGCGACGTTTGCCAAGGGTGCCGAAAGCGAGGGCGATCTGTACGAGCCCTTCGATATGGCGCAGGCATGCGCGAAGGTCGGTGAGAGGTATCATCTGACGCGCCGGGAGTCCGAGGTGCTTGGTGAGCTGGCATATGGCCATTCGTCCACGTATATCGCAGAGGTGCTGTTCATTTCGACCAACACGGTGCGCACGCACATGAAGAACATCTATCGCAAGCTGGGCGTGGGGTCGCGCGAGGACGTCATCGAGATTCTCCGCAGAGATCAAGGCTGATTCCGGCACCGGCTTCGGCTGCACCGCTGCGCAGACAGCATCCATGATGCAACGACCGTCCGACCTCGGGCGGTCGTTTTTTTGCGCGCGATTCGATGGTTTGAGCATCAATGCGGTCGCTTTGTCGGGAATTCTGATCGCATCTGGTGGCTTCGCGCGATTGCGTTCCGGGAAAGGCCTGCTCGGAATTATTCTCAATCGAGCATCGATTGGGCGCTGCGGCGAACCTGGCGCAAGATGGCCTTGAAACGGCACGAAACTTCCGACAAA
>CAUWJA010000145.1:0-4268 GCA_963558905.1 uncultured Eggerthellaceae bacterium | reverse complement strand
CAAACGGATGAACGCCTCGAATAGATAATGGGAATCGGTAGGTCCGGGAGACGCCTCCGGATGATATTGGACGCTGAATGCAGGTGCATCCAGAAGAGAGATTCCCTCGCATGTTCCATCATTGAGGTTGACATGGGTCAATCTGATGCGTCCGAATCGTGGATTGTCCACAACGGGCACCACACCGCGCTCGACCCATGTGCGCAAATCCGAGACATGGTCGCACCAACCTCCGGATTGCTCCGGAACCAACGGTCCCAAGCTTTCAAACATCAGCGAGAACCCGTGGTTCTGAGCAGTTATCTCGGCGCGATGGGACACAAGGTTCATAACCGGATGGTTTCCGCCCCTGTGGCCGTATTTCAACTTCTCGATCTGTCCGCCGCAGGCCAAAGAAATCATCTGATGGCCCAAGCAGATGCCGAATACGGGAATCTTGCCTATGAGCTTTTCAGCCTGTGCCGCCGTCACGCCCACCGCTTCGGGGTCTCCCGGTCCGTTGGAAAGGAAGACACCGTCAGGATTGAGGGCAAGGACATCTTCGGCAGGAGTATTCCAGGGAACGACGGTGACAGAACACCCTGCATGCGCAAGCCCCTGAAGAATCGACCGCTTCACACCGCAGTCGTAGGCGACGACGCTGAATGCGGACTTGGCAGCGCGCGCCAATGCGAAAGCGTGGCTGGAGGCGAAGTCGCGGAATTCATAAGACTGGGCGCACGAAACGCCTTCGACAAGGTTGATGCCGACGATGGAAGGACTTGCCTGTATCTTCGACAGCAGGGAAACCGTGTCGAAGTCCACGGTCGAAATGAGCGCCTTCTGGGCGCCCGCATCGCGAATATGCCTGATAAGAGCGCGGGTGTCTATGCCATCGAGAGCGAGGATGCCGTGCCTGCTCAGATAATCGGGCAGCGACTCGCAGCTTCTCCAGTTCGAAGGCGTCATGCAGAGGTCATGGACCACCAAACCGCGCAACGCGGGGTGGCCGGACTGCACATCATCGGGATTGACGCCGTAGTTGCCGATCTGAGGATAGGCCATCGTGATGATCTGACCCGCATAGGAAGGATCCGTCAGGATTTCAAGATACCCCTCCATCGAAGTGTTGAAGCAGATTTCACCATGCACTTCCCCGCCGGCTCCATAGGCCCTGCCATGAAACATCATGCCATCTTCCAAGATGAGAACGGCAGGCACGGAGCTATGCTTTCCTATGGCGAGTCGGATATCGTGCGAGAGGGGCGATTCGGACGCAGCGGGAGCCGATGCGCCCGGCTGCGAAAAGAGTGACGCTGGCTGGGCGTCCGCAGATGCAAGAACCATTTCATCTCCTTCCCGGTCTCTCGGTACCGGATTTAAAGGACCATGTTGAATGCGGTACCAAACGAACCGCATTGCTGCATATTTTAACGCTAAAGGTGCATAATTTGACACACTGATGCAGCGATATGAATTCTATCGCAGAACGGTACTCCGGATTGTTAAAAGTGCGTTAACAAGACATCTACATGAGCTGCGGCAGCCACATGAGAACGGCAAGGCACCCTACCCCGGCGACGATGCACCATGCCATCGACTTCGTCTTGAAACCGACAGCCAAAACCAGAGCCGCAGCAATCAGGGGTGCCGCCCAATCCCACGGATTGCCCGCAAACAGCGAGGGATTGAAAAGGTCATTCGCCACAAGAGCCGCGAATGCGGCGGGCGGAATGAAATTCAGCGCTCTCACGACGTTTTCAGGAAGCTGCTTTCCCTTGAGAAGGAACACGGGCGCTACACGGCAGATGAGCATCGTGATGGCGCACGCCCCGAAAACGATGAGGAAATCTCCGACACCCATCATCGATCACCGATCCTGATGTCGCTGGAGCGAGATTCGCGCATGCCCGCCCGCACACCGCCGCAGCCGCCGTCTTTGCCGCGGCGCTCAGTGAGCATGCTGTAAAGAAGGGCGGATCCGACACCTGCAAGCGCACCTATGAGGATGGCCGGACCCGAAAGCCCCACCAGCTTGCAGACAACGACGCCGCCGACAGCTCCGCCGATGGCGATGAGATTCTCAACCGACATGCGCTGCATGCACAAAAGGCAGATGAACAGAGATGTCATGGCAAACGAGGCCAGAGCGGTCGGCAACGATACCGCAGAGCCTATAACAGCACCGAGCACGTTGGCAACAAGCCATGTGGACTGAGAGAGCAGATTGACGATCAGTGAATTCTGAACGGTCCAAGCCCCGTTGATGAATCGGGCAAGATTCACACCGAAGCTCTCATCGGTAACCGTGGCACCGAAGAAGAATGCAAGCCGTTTGCGGACGGAACCGCAGAACTGGGAAAGCGAGGCGCCGTAGAGCATCTGACGCGTGTTCACCAATGTTACGCTGGCGATGATTGCGGAAAGCGGATTTCCCGCGAGCCACATGTTGGGAATCATATACTGGCCCGCCCCGGAATAGAACAGCGCGCACATCAAGGCGACCATCCATACATCCATGCCGGCCTTGACGCAAAGGATTCCGCAGGGAATCCCCAAGACGACATAGCCTGCCATGATGGGAAGAGCCGCCTTGAGGGCTTCACGGAAGTCGGGTGAGCCGGAGTACGGCACTTGGACGCCTGCAGGCCCAGCGTGCACTGATTCGTTAGGATGTGTTTCTGACTGATTCATAGCAGAGGTATTCTAGCCGCCTGCCGTCAGCTGTGCAAGGATGCAATGGGCCGTCACGCAAGAAGAGGAGCGGCTGAACGCGCCGCTCCTCCATCGATTCCATCTGACCGTCTGCCGTCGATACGACCTGCTCCGGCAAGGATCATTCCGTACGAGGGAGCTTTTTCGCGTTACGGGCGGCCAGGATCACACACAGGGCGATGACGACATCGCACGCGATGCAGAACATCCACACCGACGTATATCCTCCGGTAGCCTGGTAGATGCTCGTGAGAATGGGGACGCCCATGCATCCGAGCGCATATCCGATAGCAGGAACCAGCGAATAGATTTTCGCGTAATCCTTGTTGCCGAACAAGAACGCCGTCAGCATTGCCACACCGGTGCCGTAGCAGGCATACATCGTATCGTTGAGTCCTGCGCCGAGGTATGCGAAGCCGGGAATCGAGGCACCGATGGTAAGGCATATGAACGAGATGACGGTGACGACGACCCAGAGCAGCACACCTTTGGGAGCTCCGAACTTGTCGCATGTGATGCCGATGAGGGGATTCCACACGATATCGCACAACATGGCGACAGAAACCATCAAACCGCCCATGCCGGCACCGTATCCTGCGGATTCAGCGAAGCTCGTGAACAGCTGATTGGTGACCGTGGTGACGGTGATGAGCGTCATCGCCACCAGCAGGAGAATGAACGCCGGGGACTTGATGGCATCGCGGAACGACACACCGTCCGTGGGATCGGCCACGTGGATATCAGCCGTGTGGGCTTCATAGCCGTACGGCAGCAAGCCGATGACTTCCGGCTTCAGGCGAACCAGGAACAGCGAAGCGCCGCACATCAGAACCATGCTGGTCACACCTAGGACAATGTAACCGGTGCGCCATCCGGCCGTTGCAATCACATTGGTGATGATGGGGCTCATGATGGCGTTCGCCAGGCTTCCGAAACCCCATGCCAGTCCAATGGCCAGGCCGTCGCGCTTTGCGAACCAGTTCTCGAGAACGATCGCCACACCGATGGACGTGTTGAATCCCATGCAGAAACCGATGACCGCACCGGAAACATACCACCACATGACATCCGTGTAAAACGACATGGCGATGGCCGCAGCAGCCTCAACGGCGCAGATGATGGTCATATGGACCGCAATGTTCATCTTGGGAACCAAGCGGCCGGCTATCGGGAAGCTGATCGCCTGGCCGATGCACACAAGCGTCATGTAGAAGCCCAGCGAGGATTCTGTAACGCCCAGATCGGTACTGACAGGAACATAGAAATTACCAGCGACAATCGTGAGGAATCCGATGGATCCGGACACCCACATGCCGCACCCCAGCACCACAAGCCAGGGATAGATCTTCTGCTTGAATGATTGTTCGTTCATGCGTATTCACCCGCCTGTCTCTGCAGGCGCCCCTTCGGGCGTCAGCGTGAATGATGGCAGAAGCCGGAAAGGCGCCGAGAAGGCGCCTTTCCGTTTCCGCTAATTCATAGTGATGACCGTTCCCGTCTCTCCGCGCAAGCCAGCAGCAGCGCATTCGAGGGACGTGATGATGGCCTTGCCCTGAGGGAAAGCCTCGACATAC
>CAUWJA010000144.1:0-4283 GCA_963558905.1 uncultured Eggerthellaceae bacterium | reverse complement strand
TGCATGTAAATTTCAAAAAGAAAGCGAGGCAGAAATGGCTTTTCCAAAGGACTTCCTGTGGGGTGCAAGCACGTCGGCATCGCAGGTCGAGGGTGGTTGGGATTGCGATGGCCGAGGGCCGTCCATCTGGGATGTTCGCAAGCTCAACCCGGGTACGTGTTCCTTCCATTATGCGAGCGACCTATATCATCACTACAAAGAGGATATTGCCCTTATGGCCGAGATGGGTTTTAAGGCATACCGCATGTCCATCTCGTGGAGCAGGATTCTTCCGCAGGGGGAGGGAGAGGTCAACGAGGCGGGCGTTGCGTTCTACCGCGACCTGTTCGAAGAGTGCATCAAGCACGGTATCGAGCCGATCGTAACCATCTACCACTTTGATCTCCCGCTTGCCTTGCAGGATAAGTACGGCACATGGACCGATCGACGGATGGGTAATGCCTATGTCGAGTATTGCCGTGTGCTGTTCGATCGCTTCGGCGATATGATTAAATATTGGCTTACGTATAACGAGCAGAACATGCTGGTGTTCTTCGGCGCTGCCGATATGATGGGCACCGGTGTTCGATCACTTTCTGAGCGCTATAACGAGGCTCATTGCCAGAACGTGGCTCAGGCTCAGGCAATCGCGCTGTGCCATGAGATGTGCCCGTGTGCAAAGATTGGTCCAGCGCCCAACATCACTACAAGTTACCCCGCATCGAGCTCCGCCGTTGATTACATCGCCGCTCTCAACATGGATGACTTGCGTAACAACTTCTATCTCGACCCGCTTATGTTTGGTACGTACCCAAAGAGCGTTTTGAACTGGCTTGAGCACCAGGGTGTAACGCTTGATATCCAAAGCGGTGATATGGAGACCATGGCGGAATGCCATCCTGATTTTATTGGGTTCAACTGCTACGGCAACGATACGACCGAAGCGCTGGGATGGGTTGAGCAGGATCTTTCCGTGCTGGACGGAGGCGACAACCGCACTATGAGCTACCTTAAGGCGCTCATGGAAAAGCCGGGCATCGGTAAAGCCGTTGACAACCCGCATAGGGCCGTGAGCGAGGCCGATGGCCATATGTTCGATCCTTGGTGCATTCGTGTTACTGCTCGCCGTCTGACCGATCGTTACCGGCTGCCGGTGTTGATTACGGAAAATGGCTATGGACGCCCCGACACTCTTGAGCCGGATGGATCGATTCACGATGATTACCGTATCGAGCATCTGCGCGAGACTATCAAGCAGATGGAGATCGGCATTGAGGAGGGCGCTGATATCATGGGATACTGCCCATGGAGTGCTCTCGACTTGGTGTCAACGCGCGAGGGCTGTACAAAGCGCTATGGATTTATCTACGTCGACCGCAACGAAGACGATGAGCAAATGAAATGTGCTCTCATGAAGCGATATCGCAAAGATTCCTTCTATTGGTATAAGCGGGTCATCGCTACAAATGGCGCCGATCTGGGTTAAGAGAGGAGTGTTCAGCAATGGGTTTCCCCGATAACTTCCTGTGGGGCGGAGCCACGGCCGCAAATCAGTACGAGGGTGCATGGGATGCCGATGGCAAGGGCCCCAACACTGCTGATGTGGTCACTGCTGGCTCCCATACGGTGCCGCGCTTGGTAACATGGAAGAATCCCGAGACCGGTGAGACCGGTTCTACCGGCATGGGTTTTGGCAAGGCGTTCGAGCTGCCCGCGGGCGCGGTTCCCGCTGTTGTGGATGGTGCGTATTACCCCAGCCACGTTGCAACCGACTTCTACCATCATCACACCGAAGATATCGAGCTCATGGCAGAGATGGGGTTCAAGACCTTCCGCATGTCCATGAACTGGGCGCGCATTTTCCCCAACGGAGACGATGAGGCTCCAAACGAGGCGGGCCTGGCGTTCTACGACCAGATCTTCGATGAGCTGCATGCTCATGGTATCGAGCCGTTGGTGACGCTATCACATTACGAGACGCCGCTCAACTTGGCCATCGAATATGGCGGCTGGGAGAACCGCAAACTGATCGATCTCTTCGAGCGCTATGTGACGTGCGTTTTCAACCGTTACAAGGGCAAGGTGAAGTACTGGCTGACGTTCAACGAGATCAACATCATGTCCATGTGTCCCTTCATGGCGGGCGGCCTCGTCAACACCACGCCGCAAGCCAAGGCCCAAGGTGCACACAACCAGTTTGTGGCGAGTGCGCGTGCGGTGAAGGTCGCGCACGAGGTTTCACCCGACATCATGGTCGGTCAGATGCTCGCATATCAGCCAACCTACGCCTTCACGTGCGATCCGAGCGATCAGCTCATGGTGCTTGAGGGCCAGCACAAAACGCTCTGGTATGCCGATGTCCAAACGGGCGGCCATTACCCGGCGTATCGCCTGAAGGAGATGGAGCGTGAGGGGATCACGCTTGAGATGGCCGATGACGACCTAGAGATGCTGGCCGCCTATCCGGCGGATTTCCTGTCGTTCTCGTGCTACGGGTCGAACACGCGCACCGTCCATACCGAGGATGCCGAGAGCGCGGGTGGCAACTTCAGCGGCGGCGTGAAGAACCCGTATCTTGAGACGAACGCCTGGGGATGGGCGACCGACCCGGCGTGCCTGCGCCTGGCCCTCAACACGCTGTACGATCGCTATCGCAAGCCTTTGTGGATTGTGGAGAACGGTATCGGCTGGAGCGATGTGAAGGAAGCGGACGGTTCGGTGCACGATACGTATCGCATCGAGTACCTGCGCAAGAACCTTCAGAGCATGCGCGATGCTATCACCATCGATGGGGTCGATCTGATGGGTTACACCATGTGGGGCTGCATCGATCTGGTGAGCGCGGGCACCGGCGAGATGAAGAAGCGCTACGGTTTTGTGTACGTTGATCGTGACGACGAGGGCAACGGTACGCTCGAACGCTCGAAGAAGGACAGTTTCGAGTGGTACAAAAAGGTAATCGCTACCAACGGCGAGGACCTGTCTTAAGCAATAGCGGGGGGCGATGGGCATGAAGATCATTCGCGATCTCAAGGTTACCGAGGACGAGTTTTTCGACTACCTTGAGGATGCGTTTTGTCGTGAGCTGGAACAGACGAGCGGCAAGCACGTCCATCGCTCTCAACTTAAGCCAGGCTTTACATACGATTCAAAAGATAAGGCGTCCTCTATACGCACAACAGTTGAGGTGGTTGCCTACGAGCGAGGCAAGCATTACGAAACATTAACGACCTCGCCGAGCGACACGACGCGCATCTACTACGAAGTCGAGCCTTCGGAAAAGCCCGGCTGCATTCACGTTGTGTTTTGCCAGGAAACCGATTCCTTTGAACGCCGTCGGCGTACCCCACTCAAGGCTTTTTCCGAGGCGGTGTACTTAGGTCGGATGGCGGAGTCTCTTTTCAACATTCAAGATACATTGATCGAGTGCCGTGAAATCGAGGAAGGAAATAGCTGACAGAGCGCATGGAGGTCGTTACCCTGTCAAATGGGGTCGAAATGCCCGTTTTGGGGTACGGCGTTTTTCAGATTGTAGGTCCGGAATGTGAGCGATGCGTCGGACAAGCACTCGATGCGGGCTACCGCCTCATTGACACTGCGCAAAGCTATGGCAATGAGCGCGAAGTCGGCCGTGCGATTGCATCGTCAGGCGTTGCTCGCGAAGAGATTTTTCTGACCACGAAAGTTTGGCCTGAGTTTTACGGACGTGGCTCAACGAGATTTTCGATCGAGGAGTCTCTCAAAAACTGCAAACCGATTACCTTGACCTTGTGCTGCTGCATCAGCCGTATGGAGATACATTCAGCGCCTGGTCCGATCTGATCGACCTGTATCGCATGGGTGTTGTGAGGGCAATCGGCGTGTCCAATTTCTATGCCGATCGTTTGGTGGAGCTTTGCGAGTTCTCAGACCTAGCGCCCATGGTTAATCAGATGGAATGCCATCCGTTATGTCAGCAACGGGGACTGATGGAATGGGCGTCCAAATACAATGTGAGGCTGGAGGCGTGGGCTCCGTTTGGCGAGGGACGGGGCGACCTGTTCGCTAACCCCTGTCTGCTTGAGATTGCCGGTGAGTGTGGGAAAACCACTGCTCAGGTTATGCTGAGGTGGGCTTTGCAACGGGGTATCGTTGTTATTCCTAAGACCGTTCGTGTCGAGCGTATGAGGGAAAACCTGGACGTGTTCGACTTTTCGCTTAGCGAGGACCAGATGGGACGTATCGAGGCGCTTGATACTGCTACCTCGGCATTCTTTGCCCACGACGATCCGGTTACGGTTCAGATGTTCGCAAAGATGATACAA
>CAUWJA010000143.1:0-4328 GCA_963558905.1 uncultured Eggerthellaceae bacterium | reverse complement strand
GTCGCGCAGTTGGCCATGCAGGCAGGCATGTCGCAATGGTTGCAGGACATGGAGATTCGATAGCTGAACACACCTTCGGGAACGTAGGTGCCGGCTTCGTTCTTGGTCCAGGATCCGCCCTGGTAGTCGAAAACGCGGCGCCACAGCTCATCGGCCGCAAGGCCGTAGGTTTCCTTGCATGCGACCTGGCAGGTCTTGCAGCCGGTGCATTTGGAAGAGTCGAAATAGAATGCGTACTGTGCCATTGTTTCCGCCTCCTTCTATTCCTCGATGCCGACCGGCATGACGATGGGACAATTCTTGTCGGGCAGAAGCTCGATGTTGCCCGTGTACTTTTCAACCTGGACCAACGTGCCGGTCCAAGACTGGGACGCTTGCCCGGAAGACTTCGGAGCCTGCAGGATGTTCGGGTCGCCGCCCAAGTCGATGCCGGTCTCCTCATCGATGCGGATCCATGCGCCGTCCTGCAGCGCAACAGCACCGGGAACGATGGTGGGCATAACCTTCGCAGGACGCAGGACCTGGCCGTGGGGGCTGGTCATCAGCACGATGTCACCGGTCTTGATGCCACGGGCCTCAGCGTCGACGCTGCTCATGAAGCACTCCTGGGGGAAGGCTTCGCGCAGGCTGATGACGTTGTCGTTGACGGTGTGGGCGCGGCGCAGGGAATGCGGGGTCCACAGCAGCAGCGGGAACTCTTCGGTCTGGGTGCCCTGACCCTGCTCGGGATCGGCAATCTGCCACTTCGCGATGGGAGAAATGGTGCTGAAGCCCATAGAGTTGGTCAAAGCAGCGCAGGTCATGGAGTAGATCTCGAACTTTCCGGAAGCGGTGGCCAACGGGTTCGCCTCAGGATCGGCATAGAACGCCTCCCAGGGATGGCTGGTCAAAGCATCGCCCTTGGAGCGAGGAATCTTGAAGAAACCCTTCTCCTTAAATTCGGAAACGGTCATGATGCCCTCCTGCGGAGCCCCTTCGACACCGAGAGCATCGATATCCTCTTGGGTGATGGTCAGCAGAGGCGCATAAGCAGCAGTTGCCTGATCCGTCATGTAAGCTGCACCGGCCAAAGAGGAATACGTACGCTGCGCGTCGGTCATGGTATTGACCGTAGCAGGATCGACATCGAGACGCTTCGCGAGCTCTTCAGCGATGTAGCTCTCGGGTTTGGACTCATACAAAGGCTCCATGATGCGATCGGCCCAGTACACGGTATCAGAGTTGTTCATCCAGGCAAGATTGCCCTTCTCCCACCACGTCGCAACGGGCAGAACGATATCGCAGTACTGGCGGGAGGGATCGAAGAACGGATTGGCGCCCCATACGAAATCAACCTTGCGGAACACCTTGATGCCGGCATTGGCATTGGGCAGTGAGTTGAGCGAGTTCTCATAACCGCCCGCATAGATGACATGGATATCGAGAGGATGCTTGCCGCCGACCCAGACATCACGACCATATTCGCCATCCAGGATGGACTGCCAGCACTCAGTGAAATCGATCTTGTCCCAAGACATGGGGTCTTCAATCTGATCCCACAGAGGAACCGTAGACAAAGATGGAGGCGTAACGGGGTTGACGGGATTCAATCCTGCACCATTAGAGGAGTCGCCGGCCATGCAGTACGGCGTAGCGGACATGCCCTCATGCAAGCCAACCCACGAAGCGTAGTTGCCCGGAGTTCCCATGCCACCATGCATGAATGCCAAAGTGTAAAACGCCTGAGCGAACATTTCGCCAGCCGGGATCTTAGTGGTGGACTGGCCAGCGAAGAAGTCAACCTTCTCGGTTCCGGCAATCTCTTCAGCAAGACGACGGATCGTCGCTGCCGGCACGCCGCAAATTGCTTCGGCCCATTCAGGCGTCTTGGGCTCGCCGTCATAGGTGCCCAGGACATAATCCTTGAAGTTGTCTTCCTTCGGAGCGCCTTCGGGCATATGATCGGCATCGAAGCCGACGCAATACTTATCGAGGAATTCCTGATCCTGAAGGTCGTTCTCGATCATGTGGTACATCATGCCGATGCAGAATGCGGTATCGGTACCGGGGATGATGGGAACCCATTCGTCAGCGATAGCGGCTGCAGTCTGATTGAGCCACGGCTCGACGATGATGACCTTGCCGCCTGCCTCGCGGGCATTCTGCAGCTGGTAAGCGGTATTGCCGCCCTTGTTCGCCATCCAGTTGTTGCCGAAGTGGAAGTGCAACTGGCTTTCCTGGAGTGCAAGCGAGTCAGGCGCCGCAAGCATGCCGCCGGTCATCGAAATCTCGGGAATGGGCCAAGAGCCCAAAGAAACCGTACCGAGCTCATGATGCATGGCCCCGCCCTTGGCGTTCAGCAGGCAGATCACAGGGTCGAAATAGGTATCACCGATATCGCTGTATGCGGCTGCAAGGATGGAGCGAGGGCCGTAGTTGTCATAGGCCTTCTTCATCTCAGCGGCAATGTAGTCCAGGGCCTCTTCCCACGTGATGCGTTCCCACTCATCGCGGCCGCGCATCTCACCATTCGGATTGTCGGGGCTCCAGCCCTTGCGCTTCATAGGATACTTGATACGTGCGGGCGACAGCATATTGCCGACCTGTGCACGACCGCGCGGGCATGCGCGGCGCTGAGGCACCTCCACGCTATCGGGATCCTGCTCGTCGGTGCGGATCTTCAGCGGCACGCCGTCTTCGACATACACCTTCAGCAAGCAGCGTGAAGAACCGCAGCTGCAGTTGTTCATGCATGCGCCGGTCAGCCATGTCCCCGTCTCCTCGGCAGGAACGTCACCGCCCTCCTCGCTTTCGCCGCTTGGAGCGCAACCGCTCAGACCCACAAGCGAAGCGACACCGGCCGATGCAGCACCCCACTTGACGAAATTGCGTCGAGTCAACATCGTATCCACGTTTCCCCCTCCCTATCTTCTTTTTTCTGGGCGACCATCGCCTCAGAGTCTGTGACTGTCCTAGTTGTCTTAGTACCTTAGGACAGTTCTATATCGAGTAGACTATCCACATTCTCTCCATATGTCAACGTCAGTGCGCTATCAGATTAGAGAATAAAGCCCGTCAAATCCGTGCTAGAAAAAACAACTGTACTATGATAGTGTGCCAAATCAGTAACGATTGATCAGACGAAAGGCCCGCTTATGAGGTTCATCATCGCCGCTGCAGTCGCCGTTCTAGCAGCCTTCGTTTTCACCAAAGCGATCAAGAAAGCGCCGTTCGTTCTCTACGCCATCGCCGTAGGAGCCGATCTGCTCTACGCTTACGGCCTGTTCAACGGCATAGGAAGCGGATTCTGGGCGACGTTTCTGCCCCTCATGCAGCGCTGCACGCTCGCCATGGCATTCCTGACAATCGTGATGTTCGTCGGCGTTCTCCGAGACGGATCCCCCATCAAGGCGCGCCTCATGCCCATCCGCCGCCAGCTTTCCATCGCAGGATGCCTGCTCGCCTTCTGCCATGTGATCTATTACGCCTATGTCTACGTCATGCAAATCCAAAGCGCGCTCGGCGCCACTGCCGCACGGCCGGTATTCACCGTCAACCTCTTCGTCGCCCTGGGCATTTCCGTCCTCATCACGACGTTGCTTGTGATCCTGATGGTGACCTCATTCAAGTTCGTGAAGGCCCGCATGCATGCCGCAACCTGGAAGAAGATCCAGCGCTTCTCATATGTCTTCTACGCCCTCATCTGCGTGCACCTCATGACGATCCTCATCCCGCCCGCACTCGCCGGCAAAGATGCGGCGATCGAATGCGTTGCAGTCTATTCGATCGTATTCAGCATCTATGCGATCCTTCGCATCCGCCGCTACCTTATCGACAGGAAAGCTGCCACCTGAGTCCTTCTGCGGCAGGCCGCCGCAGAAGCCCACCGTTTGAGTCTCCCCTCCTCGAAGGCCGCCTCCGGGCGGCCTTCATCGTGCGGGAACCAGCCTGGCACCAATCAAACGTCGATCATGGCCCTGATATCCCATTTCGTTGTCGATACACCGATTCGCCGCTTTCCGATATGCAAACGGCTCAATAGTGCCGTTTTTCCACTAGTTACTGCTGGCTTGCCTCCTGTTTTCCAGGGCAGCACGAAAAACGTCCCGCCGGAAACCGACGGGACGCGACGTGCGATCGAACTGAGATGCAGCGGTTCGGCGCCATGCGAAACCGAGCGCACGGACTACTTCAGCTCATCCAGATTGTAGGGCGTCGTCCGATAGACGTAGTAGTTCAGCCAGTTGGTGTAGAGCAGCTGGCCCTCCGCGCGCCACGTGACCGAAGGCCGTGCCGCGGGATCGTCGCCGGGATAATAATTGACCGGCAAATCGATGGGAAGACCCGCC
>CAUWJA010000142.1:0-4350 GCA_963558905.1 uncultured Eggerthellaceae bacterium | reverse complement strand
GGTGGCGCACTTGACGGCAACGCCCAGACGCTTGGTGGCTTCCGCGGATTCCACGGTCACGCGGTCGTCGGTGGCGTTTCGGTTCTCAAGGCCCAGGTCGAAGTATTCGGTCTTCAGGTCGATGTGGGGCAGCAGCAACTCGTCTTTGATCATCTGCCAGATGATGCGGGTCATCTCGTCGCCGTCCATTTCGACCAGCGGTGTGGTCATTGCAATTTTCGCCATGGGTCCTCCTGTTCGCTGCGCGTCGCCGCGCAGGGCCGTGCGCTCCGATGCGGTCCGGCGTCGATGCGTGCCGGTCCGGTGTCCGTCCGCCGATGCGGACCGATAAGCCGCCATGATACCCCCGCATGCGGCGTGCAGCCTGCACGTCCCGGCCGTTCGCGCGGAAAAACCGTCGTTTCGTTGCATGGGCGTTGCCGATTTTACAGGGATTTCACTTTAGTACGCCGCTGTGCTATACTACCACTCAGCAAGAGCACTTTAGCACGCTAAAGTGCCACGGAAGACAGATGGGCGAGCGCAATGACGGCGCCGTCCTCGACACGGAGAAAGGTGTTGGAGATGAAAAGGAAAACGGCGCTCTTTGCGAGCTTGCTCGCAGCATTCGCCCTGGTTGCGGGCTTGATGGCCGGGTGCGGAAACTCTGGCGGCGGCTCTGACGATGGTTCCGATTCCGGCGCGTACACGTTCACCGTCGGTTTCGACCAGAACTTCCCGCCCTTCGGCTACATGGGCGATGACGGCCAGTTCACCGGCTTCGACCTTGATTTGGCCGCGGAGGTGTGCGAGCGCAACGGCTGGACCGTGAAGTACGAGCCCATCAACTGGGACGCCAAAGATGCCATGCTCAACCAGGGTTCCATCTCCTGCATCTGGAACGGCTTCACCATCGAAGGCCGTGAAGACGGCTACACGTTCACCGACCCGTATCTGCTCAACGGCCAGGTCGTGGTTGTCCGCGCCGATTCCGGCATCACGTCGCTCGATGATCTTGCCGGCAAGACCGTCATGACCCAAATCGACTCCGCGGGCCTGGAGCTGGTCAGCGCAGGTGGCGAATGGGAGGATCTTGGCGCATCCTTCGGCCGTCTGGACAAAATCCCCGACTACAACACTGCCATGATGAATCTCGAGCAGGGCTCCTGCGATGCCGTCATCATCGACCTGCTCGTTGCGAACTACCAGATCGCGGGCAAGGAATCGACCTTCACGATTCTCGATGAGCCCCTGTCTTCCGAACATTACGGCGTCGGCTTCAAGGTGGGCAACACCGAGTTGGCTGAAACCGTCGAATCGACGCTGCGCGAGATGTATGCCGACGGCACCGTTGAGCAGCTTGCGGCGAAGTACGACATCGATATGAAGAATTGGCTGCTGAAATAACGAATGCAGCTGCAGGCAATCGCTTCTGATATGCTGAATCAATTGGGCGGGGGATGCGTCTCCCGCCCAATGCATGTGTTGCAAGAGAGAGGAAACCGGTGGATATCGTAACCATGGTGACCATCCTGGGAGAGGGATTTTTGGTCACATTGCAGATTTTCGTGCTGACGTTGGTGGGCGCCCTGCCCCTGGGCGTCATCGTGGCGCTCGGGCGCATGAGCCGCTTCAAGCCGCTTGCGCTCATCGTGCGCTTCTACATCTCGGTCATGCGCGGCACCCCGCTCATGCTGCAGATGTTCTTCATCTTCTTCGTGCCGTACTACGGCTTCGGCATCCAGACGGGCACGGACTTCAAATTCACCGCCACCATCATCGCATTCATCATCAACTACGCCGCGTATTTCGCCGAAATCTACCGCAGCGGCATCCAGTCCATTCCGAAGGGCCAGTACGAGGCGGCTCTCGTGCTGGGCTATTCGAAGCCGCAGACGTTCGTGCGCATCATCCTGCCCCAGGTGATCAAGCGCATCCTGCCTGCCATGGGCAACGAGATCATCACGCTGGTCAAGGATACCTCCCTGGCGTTCTGCCTGGGCGTCGCCGAGATGTTCACGCAGGCGAAGGCCATCGTCGCCGCTTCCCGCAGCATGTTGGCGTTCGTTGTCGCCGCGGTGTTCTACTGGGTGTTCAACTTCCTTGTGGAGGTAGTGCTCAACCGTATCGAGAAGAAGATGGCGTACTACCATGACTAAGGAGGCCTGCACCATGTCTGATTCCGTTATGCGCCTCGAAGGCGTTGAGAAGAGCTTCGGGGAGGCGAAGGTCCTGCGGGGCATTTCGCTTGCCGTGGCCCCCGGCGAAGTGGTGGCCATCATCGGCCCGTCCGGCGGCGGCAAGTCCACGTTGCTGCGCTGCGCCACGTTGCTTGAGCGCTTCGATTCGGGCAGCCTGCGCTACGACGAGCTTGTCGTAGCGGAAAACGGAGCCGATGGCACGGCCGCGTATGCGTCTGCCGCCGTGCAGAAGGAAGCGCTGTTGAAGTTCGGTCTGGTATTCCAGAACTACAATCTGTTCCCGCATATGAGCGTGCTGCGCAACATCATGGATGCGCCGGTGCACGTGCAGAAGCGCGATAAGGCGGAGGTGGAGGCCCAGGCCCGCGAGCTGATTGCCAAGATGGGGCTGGAGGGCTGCGAGGGCAAGGTTCCCTGCGAGCTATCCGGCGGACAGCAGCAGCGTGTCAGCATCGCGCGTGCGCTGTGCATGAACCCTGAGATCATGTTCTTCGACGAACCAACCAGCGCGCTCGACCCCGAGCTTACCCAGGAGGTGCTGCGCGTCATCAAGGAGTTGGCCGCCGAGCACATGACCATGGTCATCGTCACGCATGAGATGTCGTTCGCCCGCGATGTGGCCGACCGTATCGTGTTCATGGACGGCGGTGTCATCGTGGAGGAAGGCCCTGCGGCGGAACTTGTGGCCAACCCGAAGGAAGAGCGCACCCGCGCCTTCCTGAACGGCCGCGGCTAGGGGGCGTGCGTGGCGCAACTGCTTGCGGGAAAGCCCGTCATTGCCCGGATGAATGAAGAGGCGCGCGTCCGCGTGGAGGCGCTTGCCGGCCGTGGCGTCGAGCCGTGTCTGGCGCTTCTGCGCGTGGGGGAGCGCCCCGATGATGTCGCCTACGAACGGTCCGTCATGCGACGGGCTGAAACCGTGGGTGTGCGCACGGTCCAGACGGTCCTGCCTGCCGATGCGACGTTCGACCAGGTGGCGGATGCTATCCGTGCCATCAACGCCGACGAGTCGGTGCACGGCTGCCTGATGTTCCGCCCGCTGCCCGCCCAGTTGGATGACGCTGCGGTATGCGCGCTGCTCGATCCCGCCAAGGATGTGGATGGCATCACGCCCGCGTCGTTGGCTTCGGTGTTCATGGATGGCGAAGGATTCGCTCCCGGAACTGCCGCCGCGTGCGTGCGCATGCTGGACGGCTACGGGATCGACGTGTCCGGCAAGCACGTGGTTGTGGTGGGTCGAAGCATGGTGGTGGGCAAGCCGCTCGCGTGTCTGCTGCTGCGCCGCAACGCCACCGTCACCGTGTGCCATTCCCGCACGGCGGACCTGCCTGTCGTCATGCGCTCGGCTGATGTGGTCGTTTGCGCCACCGGCCGAGCCCGCGCGTACGGCGCGGAGTGCTTCGCGCCCGGCCAGACCGTTCTCGACGTGGGCATCAACTTCACGCCCGACGGCACCATGTGCGGCGACGTGGATTTCGAAGCCGTTGAACCCATTGTGTCCGCCATCACGCCAGTGCCCGGCGGCATCGGGGGTTTGACCTGCGGCATCACGCTCGAGCACGTGCTTTCCGCCGCTGAGCGCGCCTGACGGCATTTCGCATCCGGGTCCCAGGCCTCAGCCCCAGGTTCGCCGTTCGGGCGTCCCACGCCAACCCGACCGCGGCGGGACTTCCACCGCGGCGGGACCTCCGACGGCCATTTTCTGTCAGGTTTGTATGGGTTGTACCTTACGGAGGCCCCTCTGTCCAGGATCCCTTCTGGGAGCGGATAGCCTCAGTACTTATTAGCAGCCTTCTGACCTGGGGATAATGTCCCGATGCTCGCATGCGGTGACTATCGATGGCGTCGGGCGAAGCGCGGATCCCGGGGCGGGTCATACAAACCTGACAATAAATGGCTTTCGAGGGGTCTTTTCGGGGTCCTTAACGTACCGGCCATACAAACCTGACATGAAACGGCATGGAAGGTCGCCGACGCATGGTCGCCGACGCATTGCTGACGATGCAACGGCGTGGAGCGTCGAGGAGCAGCGCAGCGGCCTGCCTTCGGTGCCCGGCCTCGTCTTCGGCGCCCGTCCGTCGCCGTTCGCAACAAGAAAGCCGCCTGGAATTCCAGGCGGCTTGTGTTAATGGCTTCAGCCTGGCGCGTGCGAAGCCGCGCCGAGACAACC